>JAFNGF010000341.1 GCA_017885385.1 Planctomycetota bacterium | reverse complement strand
CAGGCCCCGGCGCAGACCGAACCGCGCGCATAAAAAAGGCCGGGCCAAACCAGCCCGGCCTTGTAGGGGGCACTTACGTTAGTCAAAACGCATCTCAGTCCGGTACGGGTGGCTCCGCGAGCGTGTACGTGTAGTAGCCTTCTGGCGCTTCGAGGTTGAACAGGTCCTCATCGACAGGTTCGTTCCAGGCGAAATCGTAGAACTCTAGCCAATCTTTGCTTTTGCCCTCTACATCGAATGAGGCTTCTAACAGAATTCTGACAGGCAGGCCGCTTTTGCGTTCCACCCAAACCTTCATCCTGCTTCCTTCCTGTCCCGATAGCTCGGCCTCGATGCCCATAAGCTTGACATCTCTGATCACATACACGTCGATCACACGTCCGTCCTGCATCTCTTGGCTGACCCATTCCGCATTTTCCTCCTTAGCATTGCGGAACTGCTCGATGAGATTAGCTTTGGTGAATTCCGCGACAGTTCTATCGTCCAACTCGGTTTTCTTGTAGGTTCTGCGGAAATGGTCAAGCTCCAGGGCATATTTGTGCGTGAAATCTCCGATCATGCTCAGAAGGCTCGTCAGATTTCTGCGCTGCATTTCCTTTTGTAGTTGCTCTACACTCTGCTGCTGTCCTTGTGCTCCAAGGATGTCCAACCGCACTTTTTTGTGTTGAATGTACACTTTAGATACGAAGACCGGCTGATCGCCAATCTTTTGCTTGAATAAAAAACTCACCGACTCGGCTTTTGTCACGTTCTCGATAACTTGTCCGAACGCAACGCCTGTGCCCCGGTCGAGCAGCCAAAGCGAGCCAATCAAGGCACAGACCACAGTGATTACGGCAGCGATTTTTGTAATTGGACTTTTCATAATTGTTCTCCAGAGGTTAGCCTGGGCTAAACCCGATTTAGTTTGCTTGGCTTGTTCTTGGGCCGCCAGAACGTCATTCAGAATTCGATTGTGCATTGCGGCGCTGGCGGTAAAACTCAGGTTTTCCTTAATGATTTGTTCCGTATTATCTGCGCGTCTCATTTTTCCACCTCGCCATTCAGGATTGACCGCAATTTACTCAATCCGTACCGGTACCGGCCCTGGACCGTATTGACTGAGACGCCTTGCAGCCTGGCTATTTCTTTGAATTTCATTTCGCCCTTTACGCGAAGGATTATTGTTTCTCGCTGGTCGTCTGGAAGCTCAGCTATCGCCCGATTCAGCCTTACTGATTCTTCGGTGCATATCACCGATTGTTCCGGCGCGTATGGGTCTGAGCTTGCGGAATTTGCCCCAGCCGCCGCCACGGTCTGCCGGCGAGTGCTTCGAATATGGTCACGCGCGCGATTGAGAACGCAGCTTGCCAGATAGCCTCGAAGACTTCCGCTCAGCTTGAAGTTCTCTGTAGAGCCTGCAAAGGAAACAAAAACATCGTGTACAACATCCTCTGCCGTGCCAGCGTCGCTAAGAAGAGCCATCGCCAACGTCAGTAAATAGTTCAGGTACTTCTCGTAGATACGGCGCAGGGCGTCTTTACTGCCGCGTTTGAATCTCCACTTGAGCAGTTCGTCTTCTATCATCTACGCCTCTCGGCTTCATTCTTGCGAACGATCGTTCGTCGCTAATATCACGATTCAACTAATCGTTTTAGTATAAGGCGATCAGACTTTTTTGCCACTTTTTGTATTTGCCCCAAAGCGGCGATTTGCCCGTAGAATGCGCATAAAAAAGGCCGACCCCTGATTTAAGCAGGGGCCAGCCTGTTTGCGACGCAGAGAAAGTGGTGGGGCATCCATTCTCCGTAGCAGAGCTACTGCGAAGGACGAAAGCCCCACCCTACATCTGTTCTAAATCCCGCCGTGCAGATTCCAGCGGTGAGGTTGGCTCTCCGGATCAACCGGACGCACAGCAGGTCCATACGGTTTCCAGATTGACTTAGTGCCATCTTTGGCCTGAAGTTCAACTTCACAGGGCACAACAAATCCTCCCACGCCTGGAATAGGATGTGGTCTTGGCTTGTCAATCGAAACTATCCTTACAACATTTAGTTTGCCGTACCACTGTTGGATATTACTCGCGGGTATACCTCCGAATAACATTCCAGCTTTTTCATAATCCTTCTTTATCAGAGCTTCAAAGAACTGGCGGACAACTTCGACAGCAACTTGCTCGCCAGTAAGTTCTCCCTGAGCCAGGCCGACTTCCTGGGTTACCTGGTCAACACGGATAACATCGGCAGGAACCTCGTCGTCAAGGGCGAACATTTTTGCGTCAATTGGGACATTGTAATCGTAGTGTTCTTGTACGCCTTGATATTCGTATTGGCCGTCTTTTAATTGATAGAATTCAATGGCGTTCACAAGTTTGGTAGCCTGGTCGACGTAAAGAACGTGACGCCGGCCGGGTCTGGAATCTTCGGGCGGGTAAGTTGCTGTTACAACGATTGGTTCAGCCTTATCGCTGGGCTCATCAATCGCTATTTTTACTTTGCCTTGCTGCTGTAGTTCGTATAGCCGTTGGACAGCCAGTCTTGGATCGGATTTCTCTACCAGGTTGAGCATCATCGCAGCGACTGTTTTGTTTCTAAAGATTAGGATGCTGTTTTTCTTTTTGAACCATACTTGTGCTATCCCATCGTTCCAGACGCCTACTTTGGCTCCGTCCTCAGGAGCACCCCATTCCGGCATATACCAGCGTGCATTTTTTATCTGTCCAAATTCGTCACATTCTACCCAGAATTCCTTCGGCTCGTCCTGGTGCGACCGGTCAAAGTCTTTGATGTGGATGTAGCGGACGCTGTGGTTGGCTTCGATAGTCTGGTCAAGGGCGTATGCGGGTGTACCATGATTTAACAAGGTGGTTAACCCGAAGGTAACGCCGATAATAATTATCGCCGCAGCGGCTAATTTCGTGATCGTCTTGTACATGATTATTCTCCTTAGCCTTAGCGGGCGCACAAATGCTGCCGGTTCTCGGCGTGCCCGCGAGGTTAACATTTCAACGGCTTCCGGATGGTCCTGTTTCCATTTCTCGAAGTTGGGCTGTGATTTTTCGCAGCCAATAGCTTTTGTGAGAGCTTCGTCAAGCCAGTTTTCGTTTTCAAGAGGTTTCATAATCTTCTCCTGTGAAGCCGTTGCGTTTTAAGTACGCTGCAATTTTTCGTTTTGCCCTTATAAGTCTTCCGTTAACGGCTGATGACGAAATATCTAAGACTCTGGAGAGCTGGGCATGAGAAAACCCATTGTAGTAACGCAAAACAATCAATTCTCGTTCAGCCGGCGGCAGTCTCCAAACCGCCTGGCGGATTGCGTCCCGGCGATGTTCCTGCCCGTCCGTGTTTTCAGCCGGCTGCCGCGTATCTGAGGGTTCCCGCTTCGCAGGGTCACAGAAAGACGTGGTTTTGCCTTTTACTCTTAGCATTTGCCTTGCGGTGTTTCTGCAGATGCCGGCCAGCCAGGCGCCGAACTTATTGCTGTGCCTCAGTGAGGTAAGCTGGCGGCAGGCAGTGGCAAAGACTTCTTGCGCCGCGTCTTCGGCAGAGTCTCTATCACCAAGCACAGAATAAGCTAATGCAACCATAGAGCTGTAATATCGTTGGTAAAGAGCACCGAAGCTTTCCAAATGGCCATTTTGGGCTGCTTCAACTATTTGTTCTTCAGAGCGTTCTTTTATTGCTATTGTCATCTTGCCTCTGCCGAATCATAGCTTTAGCTGATCAGCTTCCGTAATATAGTGTAGTTAGACGCCCAGAATGCGCGCGAAAAATTGAATTTCTTGACATTCTATATTTATTGTGAGCGGAACGCCAGTGTTCATCTTATTCTTACCAAGCCGTCGCCCGTCTTCAGATATATCCTTCCGACACAGCAGAGCTGGCCTACGTGTACTGCTGCCGCCACTTGTCTTTTTCTTGCCTTTGGGAATACAAGTAACGGCAGGTCTGTTCTTACTGAGCCATTATGTGTCCACGCGGGCCTTATAAAGTAGTTTCTTTCCATTTTTTGCGTCTCTTAATTCTGTGGGATTTGCGGATTAGCTTTCGTTATATAGTGTAGTTTCACGCCCAAAATGTGCGCAAAAAATCGCCGCTGGTTGCCCCTCGCTCGTGCCTCTTTTCTTCAGGATGGGGATCGCAGCCAGCGGTGGGCTTTAGCGGCGGTGATTACCAGGTAGAGGGGTAAAAAACCGGGGCGGCCTGAAAAAAAGACCGCCCTGGCATAGGAACAATGGTCGATGGGTCTGCTTAATCTCTTAGCTGGCGAATCCAGATATTCCTGTATCTGACCGGATTGCCGTGATCCTGCAGCATGATGGGGCCTTTATCTGGATGCGGCTCATACTCGGAAATCGCGTGTGGGCCGCGCCAGCCCGTGCCGCCGGTTAGTTCAACGTGGTCCTGTACCAGGACGCCGTTGTGCAATACCGTGAACGTTGCTTTTCTGACGACCTTTTTGCCCTTGAAGATTGGGCGATGATAGATGATGTCGTATGACTGCCACTCGCCGGGTTTTCGGCACGCATTGACCAGCGGCACCGCCCGCCCGTATAAAGCGGCGCACTGGCCGTCCGGGTAGGTGGCATTCTCGTAGGAGTCGAGAACCTGGACCTCGTAGATGCCTTGGAGGAATACACCGCTGTTGCCCCTTCCTTGGCTGCTTCCTGTTATTTTCTCCGGCGTGGCGAACTCCACGTGCAGCTGGCACGAGCCGAATTCATCGGCTGTCTTCACCGGGCCTGAGCCTTTGACCGCCTCCGTATAGCCATCACGGACGACCCACTTGGCGGGGCCGCCGTCGCCGGAGGTCCACTTGGAAAGGTCCGTTCCATCGAAAAGGACAATCGCGTCAGAGGGTGCCGTGCTCTCCGTGCCGGGAGTAATCACCAGCGGGGCCGGCCGATTCATGTCGTGGATAAGCCATCGACCCGTATCGGTCTGCGCATACATGATCTTTTCGCCCTTCTTGGCTGTTTGCTCGACGGCGCATCCAGCCGGAATTGCGAGCAAACAAGCCAGAACACTTGTCAGTACTACCCTACTCATAGTTACTCCTTTCACATCAAAATATCGGTTGAGCTCACAGACTATTTCTGTTCGACCCCGCTTTCGCAGGGGTTGCGGATTTGTCAGTATCCGATTTCTTTTCAGCCTCGCTTTTTTCTGAGCCTTTGTCCTTTGCCTCCAGGCGTTTCTTTATGTCCTCCAGGTCGTCCTTGAGTTTGTCGGCCTCTTTTCTCAGGTCGTCTACTGTCTTGCGCAGTTGGATGATTTCTTCCGGAACAAGCTGTTTCTTTTCCTGCAACTTTTCGAGCGCCATCTTGGCGGAACGCTGGAATCGATCTTTAGGCTGGTCCGCGGCGAAAGTCTCGACAATTGGGATGGCCTTGGGGTCGCCCAGTGTTCCCAGAGCGCTAATCGCGCCCATCTGAATCCGTTCTTTTGGGTGGTTCACGTAATCAGACAGGAAGTTGCGTACTTGCGTCCTGTCTTCTTCATTGCGGGCGATATGCGCGAGGGTGTCCAGTGCTTGGGCAAAACCCCAGGAAGTAAACTGCTGCTCGCGCTCGAGGAGCGTCCTTCTGAGCGGCGAGATGTACTGCGCGTCATCCAACATGCGAATGGCTCTTACCGCGGAATCTGCCAATCTATTGCGGTGGGATTCAGATTTCAAGTAACGGATGAGCAATCGCCGTGTATCCTTGTCATGGTAGCGACCCAGATTGCGTATAGCTTCTGCGAGAATTTCGATGTTCTTTTCGCTTTTCAGCACCTTTCTCATAGTGTCGAGGCTCTCCAGCCGATAGAACCCTCCGATATCTGCAAGGACCTGCAGTCGAACGCGAGCATCAGGCTGCTTCAGTGACTCAGCCAGCGCACTGAAGGCCTCGTCATTGTGAATTTCGCGCAATGCTGCCGACGCCTCCTTGCGGACGCCCCAGAACGCATCGTTATTCAGGGCGTGCTTTAGCTCGGCGACGGCTTGCTTATCCTTGTTTTCTTTTAGTGCCTCCACCGCCAGCAGCCGGCCGATGACATCGTCTTGATTCTTGAGATGCTCATAAAGCATCGCGGACGGCTTGTCAAACTTGATCTTGGCCAGCAGGCCGTACTCAGGGTCAAAACGGGCGATGTTTGGCTCTTTTGGCAGTGGGAAGTAAAAGTCGTGCTGCTTACTATCGACGACGATGTCACGGTCAACGGCCTTACCGTCAACGACAAAACGCAGCTTGGTCCGAAAGTGAAAGAGCATCACGTTATCGTTGACATCGTGGGTCTGTTCGACGGAGACTTTCGCCAGCTTGTCTTTCTGCGACCAGCTATATTTGACAGTCAGTTTCGGATAACCGGCGTGATAGACCCACTGATCGAAGAATCGATCGAATGACCGGCCGGAGAGTTCCTCAACCACTGCATTGAGGTCCTCCGTCACGACGCTGCTCAGCGCGTGGCGCTCAAGATAGGTCTTTATACATTTTCGAAACAGCTCTTCACCCAGCTCGGCACGCAGCATGTGCAGGACCCAGCCCCCTTTTGAATACGTGCGATAGTCGAACTGCTCATCAGCATCCGTGTAGGACCTGTAGACAATCGGCTTGTCGTGGGGCTCGTCAGTCAGCATCCAGCGGGCTGTTTGATAGAGTCCGTAGAGCATGGAGTCACGGCCGTTCTTGTGGCCGTCATAGAGGTCCTCGTAGTAGGTGGCAAAGCCCTCATTAAGCCAGGAGTGACTCCAGTCCTTGCACGTGACGTAGTCGCCAAACCATTGATGAACGAGTTCATGTGCGACCAGGCCCTGGCTGGAATGAATATTCTCGGTGTACTGGGTGAACAGGCTACCGGTGCTCAGAATAGTCAGGCTGGTGTTTTCCATGCCGCCGCCAAAATCTTCGCACACTACCTGGAAATATTTGTCCCAGGGATAGGGTACGCCGATCTCGGCTTCGTAGAAAGCGATCATGTCCGCCGTATCTTTGAACGAGTTTTCCGCCTGTTCGATGTGGGACGTGGGCGTATAGAAAGCCAGAGGGATATTTTTGTAGGATGATTCAATTTTCTTGAATTTTCCGGCAGCCAGTGCTACCAGGTAATTGACGTGAGGCTTGTCTTGTAACCAGCGGACGGCCTTCAGGCCGGTGTTCGGATCTACCTGTTCCGAGACGAGCCTGCCGTTCGACAAAACGGTCATGTCTTGAGGGACCCGGCAAATCACCTCCGACGTGGAGCGCTCGTTGGGATAATCATAATTTGGATACCAGTATGGCGCCTCGTGGGTCTCGCCCTGCGTATACAGATGCATGTCCTCGGCTTTGTAACCCATCTCGGGCGTGCGGAAGTAAAGGCCTTGCTTCGGCTCAGCGTCATATTTGATGGTCACGGTCGTTTCCTGCTCTGGCGGAATCGGCGGGTCAAACGTGATCACGATAGCATCGGCTGTCACAGTATGGCCGGCCATTTTGGCGCTCGACGTCACGGCAGAAACGTTCAGGTCGACCGCGTTCAGCCTCAGCTCGGTCAGCGGCTTGGCAATGGGCGCAAACTTGATCGTCGCCTGGCCGGTCACGGTGCGCGCCCTAAAGTCAGGCGTGACATCAATAATAATGTGAAGGATGTCAGCGTTTCTGTCCGGGGCATACTGGCGCTCGACAGCGTCCTTTTCGGTCTTAGCTGCGGCTCGAACGACCAGCGGACCGCAGCTCAAATCGGGCCTCTCAGCAACGGCGTTTTGAGCAACGGTCGCACAGATCACATAAATCGCAAGCGACAAGATGAATCGTTGCGCTCGCTGGGTCATCGGTAAGCCTCCTTTCTGCTAAGTGACACCACCTGCCGGAACTTCACAAGCGACCGAGCTCACGGAAGATTGTCTACAATGATGGGCACAAATATACCGGCACACAGCGGAAGCGCCAAGCCCGCATGTCTGAATTATTTGCCGGCTGATGTCACAAAGGAGTTATTTCTTGGCCTGCTCAAGCGCTTTCTCCAGAGCGCCGAAGCCCGGCTGCCATTCGTTCAGCCGCGTGATGTTCTTTTTCTTGGCAACCTCAAGAAATCTCGCAAATGTATCCTGAATTGACTCAGCCATAGGCCAGGCGGCGCCGGCAGCTTTTTCGCGCATCTCATTCCAGCGCATCATAAACGTGTACATCACGGGCAACTGTGCAACCTGCACGCGGAAAAGCAAATTTGGGTCGTTTTGCACCGCTGCCTCGGCGGCCTGGAGATGTGCCCAGCCTTTGCCGAGCGTCTCGAACGACAGGAATTTTGCGGTGTGCTCGGAAAAGCAGCCAAGCCAATCGCCGCTTACTTCGACAGCATCGTGCGTGACGTTTAGATAAGCCTTTATATGCGGTGCAGCAGGCCCATAATGGCCCTCGATGAATTCGTCAATGAGTTTTTGCCCATCCAGAGAAGGGTTCCACAATAATTTTGCCAGCACCCAGGCGCGCAGCTCCGCCATCTCGGCGCCGTTGGTGGTGTAAGCGCCCTGTTCGAAAATGCCTTTCACGTTATGGTCTGCGAAGAATTTGACATTTGGCCCCAGGACACGGAGATTGGGATGTGGCATAATGTGGTGCCTGAAATTCGTTGTGTAGTCCCAGATGTAAAGCCGGTCGCAGATTTTCGACCAGCCGACGATATCATCCCGAAAGGCCTTATTTCGTTCATCCGATAGCGGTTTGCTGAATGAACACTCGATGCTGCAAAGCTGAATGATGACATTGTGGCGCGGTTTTGTCAGCTTGGGCGGCTTGCGGGTGTACTGATATGCCAGAGTGCTTATCGCCACATTGGGAAACTCCTTCTCGATGTCCTGCGCGATAGCATTAACAAATCGCAGCATCAATCCTGCGGGGGTTTCTTCTTCTTTTTCGATTGCCGCACAGTTGCTGCATTGGCAGTTGCCTCGCCAATCATTCTGGGAGACCGAGGCGATGGTCGCAGCGGGGTTATTACGCAGGCGCTCCTTCAAGTTTTTGACCAGCTCTTTGCGCATTTGCTCGTTGGTCAGGCACAATTGAGCGCGATCGTAGGTACGCTTGCCGTTAATTTCGCTGAACCATTCTGGATGGTCCTTGAAATATTTCTCAGGCGATACGAGCGGATAGAATGTATGCACAAAGCCCTCGTAAATGTGCCGGCCGCCGCGTTCATCGTCCAGCCGATGAGCCTGGCCGTTGCACTTATTGCGCGCCGCCCAATCGCCGTCAAAGGCGTCAAACCAATACGGCGAGCGATACTCCAGCACGGGCACGTAGCGGACGTCGAGGTTGGCGACTTGAAGTGTCGGCTTTTTCGGTATCGTGCTTTCGGTCGAGGACCACCAGCGGCAGCCAAGCTGCTCTTCAAGGAAGGTATAAACAGCATACAAAGTTCCGCGGGGATAACCACCAGCCAATATCAGGTCATCTCCAGCCGAACGGATAATTATGCCCTCGGTGCCCAGTCCGTCGGCAGAGAAATCAGGGGCGGCCAATTTGGCGGCTTGTGGCCCCACCAGCAGCCTTGTTTTGCCGGCGGCCGGCGGAGGAACTATGTCAAATTTCGCCCCTGTTATTTGCGAAAGAAAATTGGCCAGTTCGCCGGCGGCGTGCTGCTCCGGCTGTGGAGCATCGGGAGCGATAACTATAACCGCTTCGGCCACGCCATTTTCCGCAATCGTGACCCCGTGCACTTGCACAGCAGTAAGACCCAAAACTATGACACCAATCAGTAATACAGCTTTGTCTTTTTGTAACAGCATTGCATAATCTCCCTGCGAAGCGAAAAAACTCAAGCCTAAAGGCATAAAAAACGGGTCAGTTCCTAATTCATAGTATTCTCAAGCTTCGGAGCAAATTGTAAATAGTTCTTTGGCTATAATTTAACTTTTTTACTCTTCATCAAAACTCAAACTGACCGGTTCTGGACCCGAATCTGCTCTGAAACGCTGCAAAGAAGGTTTTTTGCTGACGCTGGAGCTAAGAACGAAGCATCTTTAATCTGATGTAAACCGTTGCTTACAATAGATTTACACGAACACAACGTAATAACGGTCAGTTTGAGCGCAAAAAATCGCTTTTTTGCACAAAATGTGCTTGACAGACCCTTTTCAAAAGGCAGACTTGCAATAGGGTTTTTTGGTTCAAAAATCGGCGGGCATAAACCTTATCGAAAGGAAGCGAAAATGAAATCAGCAGGGAATCGCACAGCCACGCAAGTTGTCTTTCTGTGTGTCGTAATTGTTGTCCTCGGTTTTGCTTATGTAAAGGGCGCCAATCCAAGACCTTCCAGTTACTCTCCTGTCGTCATTACTGAAGATTTTGAGTCCATTATGGCCAGAATGAAGACTGCCAAGCCCGGAGTCATGAAACGCCAGATGGACTTGCTCCACGAAAGGTATGACTTATCAAATAGGCCAGCCAGAGGTGTCACCATGTCTCGTGGAAAACCGATTCAGGAAGGGATCCGTGCGAAACTGCCCAAGGGGATAACCTGGCAGGAGCTTGGAGAAATGACGCCGGAGGAAATTCGCGAAAAAGACCTTTTTCCAAAAGGCTTTTTGCCGCTGCCCCATCCGAACCACCAGGAAGGTGGGATGGTTTTCCCAACGTTTGTGATAGATGAAATAAAGAAGCAGGAGGGTCGAGATCTGACTCGCTTTGATCTTGATTTTGATCTGCCCGATCACTTTCTTCCTGAGTTCCCAGCGGCTATCTATCTTACCACGCGTCCTGACCTCGGTGATGTGTCGCAGGGGAAGGTCGTGACTATCGACAACTACTACGAGCTTTTCAACGGCATACTTAACCCAAAGCAGATCGAGGGCCTGCGTCTATTGATCACGCCATTCCCGCAGCAGCAGTTCAATCAAACCGAGGACCGCCGTAGCGAGCGTCCAAGCAGAGGGGTAGCCTGCTTCGATTGTCATTCCAACGGGCATACTGTGGCTCCAACACATTTAGTGGGTGATATTCGGCCACAGGAGTTTCGCCACCGGCTCGATACTCCATCACTGCGGGGCGTCAACATCCAACGGTTGTTTGGTTCACAACGCGCCCTTAAGAGTGTGGAAGACTTTACTGAGTTTGAACAGCGGGCAGCTTATTTCGACGGAGACCCTGTTATTGCTACCAAGAAAGGAGCAAATATCCTCGAGCGCGGAAGTCAGGTTCACTTTATGGCTGAATTCCAGGCACTTTTGGACTTTCCACCGGCTGCGAAGCTGGATATTTTTGGCAAGCTCGAGCCAAGCAAAGCCACCGAGACTGAGCTCCGCGGACAAGATGTATTCTTCGGAAAGGCTAAATGCGGCGTATGCCATACAACACCTTACTACACTGATAATCTGATGCATAACCTGAAGACCGAACGGTTCTACAAACCCCAGATAGTAAACGGAAGATATGCCTTCGCAGATGGGCCGATCAAAAATTTTCCACTTAGGGGCATAAAGGATTCGCCGCCGTACCTGCATGATGGACGGTTGCTCACGTTGGAAGATACGGTGGAGTTCTTCAATTTCGTATTAGGAACCAAACTGACTGGGCAGGAGAAAAAGGATCTGGTCGAATTTCTGCGAGCTCTGTAAACAACTGATAGACAAACTCAAGAAACCAAGACAGCAGAAAAGTTCGATATCATCTTGCGTAACTGTGCAGGCCGGAAAATAGGTTAGAAAGGTTCACCCAAAATAGAGTTATCAAAATAAATACCATTCCTGCGATTGCCCACAGGCTGTTTATGCGGGCATATTTTTTGCCAAACATATATCGAAAGTGAAAATATCCTACGTAAACCAGCCAGGATGCAAGCGACCACAGTTCTTTCGGGTCCCAGCCCCAGTAATCGCCCCAGGCGAGTTTGCCCCAGCAGCTGCCCAGTATAAGGCCCAGCGTAAGCAAAGGAAACCCGACACATATCATCCGATAAGTTGCCTCTTCTGCCGGCAGACCCCACGTGGAACGTGGGGCTAAATATCCTTCGACCCGGCTCAAGACGGGTTTAGCCCCGGCTTTCAGGCGGGGTCGGTCGTTTTTGTGGTTTCTGCCAGCCAGTTGAAAAATCGCCTGAAAGGCGGCTTTTGCCATAAAAATATACGACAGCGCATAGACAGCCACGTGCGGCACAAATAGCCAGCTTTGCAGAGCCGGCGGCAGCCGCTGCGGCTCGGCGCTAAATACGAAACCAGCCGGCACAAGCATTATCGCGGCGATGAGCAGGTCCCCGGAATAGCCGCCTGCTCTAAGAGTATACCGGCAGAACCACGANNAAAGCCAAAACAGCAGCTATAAAACCGAGCAGATACAGAAAATTGCCGACTCTTTCACGGCGCAGGAAGGTTGTTATAAACGCCGACAAATACGCAGCGATGGCGGCGTAAATAAGTAAGCCTTGAATAGTATATTTAATCTCCATTTACGTGCCTGAGCGTGACTGCGCTATATAGATGTTTAAGCCAGAAATGCCAGAGAGCACCGATACATAGCATCAGGTATCCTGCGTAAACAAGGTTGAGCCCGGTGTCGGAAACGACCATAAGAACAGTATATTTGCCGGCGTCGGCATCGTAAGAATGTTGATAAAAATGATACCCGCCGAAATAAAGGGGGCGGTTCACCTCGATGTCCTTTTCGGCAACAACTTCGTTGTTCCGGAGAATCTGCAGCTCGCTTACGTAATCGCTGATGATCCTTTGATACCGCAGGCGTAATTTGTCTTCGGGGCGCGTATGGCCCGGAAAACGCTCGAAGACATATCGAGCGGCCGCCTTTCCATCCGGCGATCTGATCTCGACCTCAAAAGCCGGATTGGGAGCTGAATTGGGGTCATCAAACGGGACGTTCTTTCCATCTTCAACTTTGATTTTGAAACTTTCAAACTGCCGCACGACCTTTATCGTGCCGAAGTCCTGGCCAAGAGGGATTTCCCTTCCTATTTCGACCGGAATTCTCCAGTTTTTGCCTTGCCCGCTTTGGATTTGCAGGTAGTCCGGCTTGTAGTATTCTACTCGGAAGTCCGTGAGTCTCACGTAAAAGGGCAATTCTCCGATTTGCTTCGCGTCATCCAGCACCACTCGGTGTTCCTGCTCGCCTTGGTAGATGAGCATCTGGCCTGTCGGAATTTTATCGATTCCAAAGAGCTTTTTCTGGAGCTTGTGTCCGGCCTGCGAGCCCCATATTGAACCTGCCAGTATCAGGATACAGCCCACGTGGATCAGCAGAAGTGCCGGCACTCGAACGAGTCTGTGAAACATCACAACGCCCACTATTAGCAGAGCCGTCAGGGCTATCCAGTACACCGCCAATGGCAGGGAGCTGAAGAAGTTTTTTGCCCGCTCGGCGCCGAGAAACGCACCGTAGATGGATAGAAAAATCAATAATAGGATCAGCGATAGCGCTACCCACAGCACGCCACGTCTAAACTTGCTCGTAAGCCTTCCTTCAGTCATATCACCGGGCAATTATGGCAAAAGCACGCTCGTTTGCAAGTGCGTTTGGCGGTATATTGTTCCATTGTTATTCACCAGGCGACTATCCGGCGAAAACGTTCGCATTGCAGGTCTGGCCTTGATAGTTATCATTACTTTAGTTACAGTATACGAACTTGGATGCCATTAAGGCTGGAAGCGGTGCCGATGAAGCTTGTTCTAAACAACATAACCTATCACGATTGCCCCGTTGATGTGCGGGAGAAACTGGCTTTTAGCGCCGAGCAGCGCCGTTTTATGCTCAGGCAAATGCACGCCGAGCCGGCCGTCAGCGAGGCCGTTATTCTTCAGACCTGTAACAGGCTTGAGTTTTATCTTTATGCCGGGAAGGAATTCGATTGTGCCGGATTTCTGACCCGGCTTATTGACGGGCTAAAGTCCGGCGCTGCGGCTGTCTGGACTAAATACCGGGCAGAAAGTACGGGCAAAAACGTCGTCCGGCATCTTTTTGAAGTGGCTGCAGGACTTGACTCGCAGATGGTTGGCGAAAATCAGGTTCTAGCGCAAGTAAAATCAGCTTACGCAGAGTCAGTCGATGCCCGGATGAGTAAATTGGTAATTCACCGGCTCTTTCATAGCGCCTTTCGCGTGGGCAAAATGGTGCGGACAGAAACCGACATCAATTGCGGCGCGGTGTCGATCGCTCTGGCGGCTGTGGAGCTGGCCAAAAAGAAGATTGATTTGCCGGCTGCAACAGCAATGGTGATCGGGGCCGGCGAAAATGCCGAGCTTGTTGCCAAATACTTACTAAAATCGGGTTTGTCGGGCTNGTNANNGNCANNNANNTNCANTNGCACATCGCCTAAGCCGATTACACGGCCTTTTTTAAGCCGCTGCCGAACCG
>JAFNGF010000340.1 GCA_017885385.1 Planctomycetota bacterium | reverse complement strand
GCACGCCTGAGAGCGCCAGCGTCCGCGTCACCGACACCGCAACTGGCCAGATCATAGCAGGTATAACTTGGCAGAATGGCTGGGGCGGGCAAAGGGGCTCCATCGCGGACCGCACGATGCGGAAGAACGTAACCGAAGCGGCAAACGAGATTGCGGGGGAACTCGCCCGACGGCTTCAACCCGTGCAGTAGGCACCGACAACGATCTGGGGAATAACGCTCAAAGCATGCGACAATACGAGCGTGCCCAACTACTTGCATTATCGGAAAGAGCAGTGACAGCAGAAAGATGGAACAAGTTCAACTTCCGGATACAATGGCCGGACGAGTGCCAACCCAGAACGTGGATTGATTTTGCGATCACAGACAAAGTTGCCCGAAGCATTATTGATTCCAAGAAATCAGACATTAGATGCTGGCGATTCCATCGGCGATGGCGAAGAGACACTCAAGCAGGACACGAATTCACAATTGATCTCTATATCAGCGACGAAACCGCTGTCGAGATCGACTCCTTGGTGAGAGGCAACGACATGTTCAAGTTCCTCCAAGATGAATTGCTATTAGAGAAGTACTTCCTCGCAGATGAGAAGATCGCAGAATTCAAAGACAACGGCGAAAAACACTGGCCTATGTCCATACAGAAGTCTTGGCCGTGTTTCATACAGGGCGTCTGCGAAACGTTCCTGAACATGATTGCATCCACGAGATGCAGTATTCTTGAATCGCATTCGATGCAAGAACTGCCATTGGAAAGGGCCAAGCTGGAGAGCATCTATAAGGAAATCGAGACCACAATCAGTGGTATGTGGCAGGAGTATGGCAATGAAGTCTTTCTCCACCATCTCAATGCTATTTTCGGATACGTACCAGTTGTGACGCAGGCATCAAACATAGGTAATATCCTCATCAGGTTTTAGACACAACTATCTAACCTGTCGCTGCACGCAGGCCCTGAGAGCAAAACGAAAACCGTGCGCCTGGAGATTATTGAATAAGCTTGGGCTCTTGAACAATAGTCAATCGTAAATAGTCAATAACCAATGAAAAGTGCCCAGGACAGGATTTGAACCTGCACGNNGCGTCTGCCAATTCCGCCACCTGGGCTTATCAATCGATTATTTACTATTGATTATTGATTAATACCTCTGATAGAAAATATACCATCCCCTAAAGACAATATCAACAAGAAAGCATTTCGCAACCCCAGGCGTTGTGTATCCGCAACTGGTTAACAGAGCACAAAGCCGGTGAACGTGCCCAGATTGACCGAATCGGCCATCCAAAAATAATTAGGATTTTTCTAATTTCTCCCAAATTTTTCTTGACTTTGTCATAGAAACAACTAACATTTCTAAATATGGCAAGACAGCTACTTTCAACATCCTGTCCATCGTGTGGCCTGCCAATGCAGACGGCAGCGATGTTTTGCGCAGCCTGCGGGGTAAAAATCGAAGGTAATTTCAGCGAGACCTTTTTTGATAGACTCGCCCCAGAAGACCAAAAATTCTTGGAGCAATATCTTCTGGCGGGGTTCAGCATTAAGACGCTGGAACAAAACGGCTCGCTGGGCTATGCGGCAATCAGAACCAGGTTGGATAGGCTTATTGCAAACTATGAGGCACTCAAGAAAATGGATGCTCAGAAAAAGGCTGTTTTGGAGCAGTTGCGAAATGGCGAAATATCTGTAACCGAGGCTAAACAGAAACTCGAAAAATTGTCGGGAGAATAAAAATGGAAGACATAACCTCCGAGCAACAACTAAAACAGCTTCTCGAAGAGGGCAAAATCAGCGAGAGTGAATATCAGGAACTACTTGCAGCTATGAAGAAATCACATACGGTCAACATGCAAAAGTCTGCGACAAAGGAATCAGACACAATCATGAACTGGTATCTCTGGTCTCCTTTTCAATCAGAGACAAGCAAGGAAATTTGTGCTCACATGACAAGAGATGAAAAGAGAGTAGCTACGATACGTTCAGGCCTGCTTGGATTGTGGATAGCGGGATGTTTTAGTTCACCCATAATTCTATTATCTATAGCCTTTGGCAGAAAAAGATCCGCCATAGCAATCGGAATAGCTGTAATATTTCTTATTACATTCTTTATATCAATCCCTATTATCCGTAAATGGAATAAAAACTTTCTTTGCTCCACTAACTGGGCTAAATCAAAAGACTATACAGCGGAGGATATTTAGGCCAACTAACAACTCCTTGCATATAAAAGAAGGTTTATGCCAAGCAGATGCTTGAGAAACTTTCGGGAGAATAAACATGGAAAACGCATCAAACATATCGTCGGAAAATGAACTATCGCAGCTTCGCAACGAAGGTAAAATCAGCGAGGCTGAATATGAGGACTTGCGTGAGACGCTGCGAAAAACCACCAAGCCCAACACTCTGCCAGTCTTACAGGATAAAGTTGTGCCGGTTCGGACTTCTGGTTTGGCAATTGCATCTTTGGCCTGTTCCCTGCTTGGGCCAGTTTGTTGCATCCCCGCTATAATCTGCGGACACCTGGCTCTTCGGAGGATGGGAAGAGAACCAGCACTGAGGGGCTATGGTCTGGCTATAGCGGGATTGATTATAGGGTATATCATTCTTGGGATTTCAATAGCCGTAACCGTTCCTTTCTTGCTGTTCCTGGGAGCAAAAGTTGGGTCAGCACGACATATTGCGGTAGTAAACGAACTGAGAAGCTTTCCTCTCAACGATATGGAAGGGCTTATAACCCAAACAGGTGTGCAGATCGACAGGCAAATCTCAAGCGATGGCAATGGCTCTCTGCGGATTGAGGCAACGAAACCCGTGACAATACGCCTATTTGAGACTGACGACATAGACATTGAGAATGCACGGCTGATCTATCAGGCGAAAGTCAAAACTGAAAATGTCCAAGGTCAAGTTTTCCTCGAAATGTTATGTCATTTCCCCGGCAAGGGAGAATTTTTCTCCAGAGGGCTTATGACACCTTTGTCCGGTTCCACGGACTGGACAACACAGGAAACGCCATTCTTTTTAAGAAGCGGAGAGAACCCCGACAATATAAAGCTCAACCTGGTTATAGATGGCAAGGGTAGTGTGTGGATCGACGACATTAGGCTTCTGAAAGGACCACTTAAGTAAAAACCGGATATTACGTACCTTAATTCTAAAATCAGATACTTATTTAAGCAAGCTGACAAATTCATCAACAGTTAGCTCAGCATCTCCAATGATACCACGAAGTGTCCACCGATCAACCTCTTTATGGTCAGGAATAATAAGGGTTATTTGAAGAGTATCATTGCGAATCTTTATGTGACTGCCTTTCCGGCTTACACGATAATATCCAATCTTTTCAAAGGCCTTGACAATCTTTTTGCCAGAAAGCAAGGGCGGCTTGGTCATACCGCGACCTCTAAGACCTTGTGGTCAACAGAAGGCTTGACATCCTCTATATCTGGCTCTAAATATAGAATAATTGCTTCTTTGATATTCTTGATTGCCTCTTGTTCGGTTTTGCCCTGGCTCCAGCAACCTTTAAGGCTGGGACAGTGGGCGACAATAAATCCGTTCTCACCTTTTTCCAGTACGACCTTTAGCTTCATTTTTATCACCTCTAATAAAAAATATACTACTGCCTTAAGAGAATATCAAGAGAAAACACTTCGGAAATCTGGAGGATTTGCATACGAACGCCTTGTGTAAAGCCTCGTAAGACCTTACAATTGTATGATATTAAGCTAATAAGCGGTTTAGATTTAAAAAGTACGGCCGGCAGGGAACCAAGGTTGGAGGTGTTCAAATGGACGCTTTTATCGCGTATAAACATATCGGTGGGCTGAAAGCATACAGAAAACCCATAGTTGCAGCTATCACTATAGCTCTGCTAATCGGTATTTTTGTTGGCAACCTACAACACGTATATGCTGCTACCACCAATGAACCTGCCAAGATTTCTGCGACCTCTTCAACTGAAACTGAGGAACTATCAAAACGGATTAATCAGCTGGTCAAGGAATTAGAGTATCCAGATAAGGTTGCAGAAGATTTCGTCACGATGGTCATGGGCTGGAAAGACGCGCAAGGCGAACCTGTTCTTGTTGCCTGGAAGAAATCCCTTAATCAAGCAAGGCAAGATTATAAAGAAGCCAAAATATCTAAAGCCGAACTTGCTAAGGTAGAGGAGAACATAGCAAAGGAACTCAGCCAGAGAATACAAAAAGAGATTAGTCCTGATTTTAGTAAGAAATTCTTTGATTTGGCTGATGTCATCAAACACAAACAAGCCCAGTGCCTCGGTTATTCCCAATTAGTTTATATAGCAGGTAATTCCGTTGGCTTATCAGTGCAAGCGATAGGTGTGGTAGAGTTGATGACTCTTGGTCTATTACCACCAGAAGCTGCCCATACAGGCAGTATAGTGAGCTTAACCGATGGCAGGAGGATGATGGTGGATTTAGTACCAGAGGGTTTTATTAGTAAACCATTTATAATAGAGGAAGAGTTTACAAAAGTTGGCAATTACTGGGAACTCAAAGATAAAACAAATCCCTTAGGAATCCATAGAAGGATTCAAATATACGAGAGAAATGGACTAATTGCTGCTATATACAGCAGGCGAGGAACTGTCTACAGTGGCTTAGGCCAACTCCCCGAAGCCATCTCTGACTACAATAAGGCCATCAAGCTCAATCCAAAATTTGCTGAACCATATTACAACCGAGGAAATGCCTACGTGAAATTAGGCCAACCTACCCAGGCCATCTCTGACTTTGCCAAGGCCATAGAGCTCAATCCAAAATATGCTGAAGCATATTCTAACCGAGGAACTGCCTATGCCTTCTTAGGGAAACCTGAACAAGCCAAAAAAGATTTACTCAAATCAGTTGAATTGAATCCTGCTTCAAAGGCACTTGTTAAAAGGATATCCGACCACTTCAAACTGGACCTCAGACTCGATTAGCTACGCCGTTCATTGTTCCAGAGCAAGATTTGCAGGCGCTGACAGAGAGTAAAGCCAGTTGACTTACACATTTCAGCTACCATCGGCGATTTCACCAAAAGCTCATTTCTTGTGGCTGCCTGCGGCATCAGCATCACTTTTTCCAAGTCTACCTTTCCGATTGTTTTTATCGTCTGTTTGATTTCCGCCAAATCAGCCTCACCGTCAACTACAAATTTGAGCTGATAATTGTAACTGTCAATCAGCTTTCGCAGCACAGCTATATCTAACCTTGAATCCTCGTGAATTGCCGCAAGCTTCAGATCGTCGGGCGTAGAATTAGTCAGCTTCGGGCTGATGCTCATCAAATCGCAAGGCAGGTCGGGCACAAACACGATGCCCGCTGTTTCGATTGTTATATGCTTGCCGGCAGTCTTTAGCCGCTGCGCTAATTGCGATAGGTTCGGATTTATCATTGGCTCTCCGCCGGTTATTACCACGAATTTGCAGGGCCATTTTTGAATAGTCTCGACAATCTCGGCGATGCCGTAATCCTGTCCTGCGCTTTCATCCCAGGCGTATTTTGTGTCGCACCATCGGCATCGTAAAGGACAGCCCGCCAGGCGTATGAACACGCTGGGCAGGCCGGCCAAAAACCCCTCGCCCTGCAAAGAGTAGAATATTTCGCTTATTCTCATTGTTCGAGTATGTCGTATTTCGTATGTCGTATGTCGTATATTGTATTTCGTTATTCGTTGTTCGTTATTCGATATTCAATCGGGTCTTTTAGGTCTGCTTCTGCAAAGCCTTTCAATCTTAATTGGCAGGCATCGCACCTGCCGCAGCTTCTGCCCCGCTCGTCCGGGTCGTAGCAACTATGGGTCAGCGAATAATCCACGCCAAGCGATGTTCCCGCGCGGATGATTTCACCCTTGGTCATATTGATAACCGGGGCACGAATACGAAATCGGCCTTTGCCTTCAACCGCCGCGGCAGTTGCAAGATTGGCGGTCTTCTCAAACGCCGCTACAAATTCAGGCCGGCAGTCAGGATAGCCGCTGTAATCAACCGCGTTGACGCCGATGAAGATATCGAACGCCCCAAGCACTTCGGCCCAGGCAAGAGCGTAACTCAAAAAGATTGTATTGCGAGCAGGCACGTAGGTCGGTGGAATTTCAGATGGATTCGACAGGCTCACCACAAGTGTGTCACGCAGCCTCGCTCTATCCTTGGGCACTTCAATAGCCGAGTCGGTTAGGGCTGAGCCGCCAAAAACGGCTAAGTCAATCTCAATCACCCTGTGCTCGACTACTCCCAAGAAGCGGGCGATTTTCCCGGCAGCCTCGACCTCTCGATGGTGCCGCTGCCCATACTTGAAAGTCAAGGCGTAGCACTGGAAGCTTTCGCTGCGGGCGATGGCCAAGGTCGTAGCCGAATCAAGGCCTCCACTAAGCAAGACGACTGCTCTTTTGTCTGCCACAAGCCGGCCTCGTTTAGTTCAACTACTCGGACACTATCTCGATGCCGTTGACCTCGGGGTTCTGTATATTCAGGGTGAATCCGATGACCAGCTCGCCATTGGTTACGGTCACGCCTTCGATTGCCTTAACCACAGGCTTCTGGAATCCACCGGCCTCCTTAAAGGGATCAAAGTCCGTAAGAGCACCCTTTCCGTTGACACTTACCGAGAAAACCCGCTCGCCCTGGCTCACTATCCCGGAATACGTCTCAGCAAAATGCAGCCGAACGGTGTACTTGCCGTTGGGAACGCTGAATTTGTATCCATCCATACTGTAGCGTTCGGTCTCGTACACTCTGGGCGAATTTGTACCAGCCATTGCTAAATCGCCCCGATCCACCGTCTGTCCGCCAACGGCGCCCCACTCCTTGCCGGCTGCTATCTCCTGGTCGGCAAGCCAAACATTGCCTGACTTGTCGGTATAAGGCTCGAAGAGGCCGCAGTTGACGCGCAAAATGAACTTGCTGCCTTTGGCCGGCTCGGCCTCTTTGGCCTCTTTGGGCTGTTGGATCTGCTCGGCTTGTTGAGCCTCTTTGGCTTCCTGGACCCGCCCAACCTCTTGGGGCTGAGGGGTCTCTTTAGCCTGTTTGGCCTCCTTGGCGCTGCCCTGACAAGCGCAGCCCGACAGTGCGAAAAGCACTGCCCCAACCAGAAAGCCTGCAACGATCAATCTTTTAGTCATCTCCTGCTTCCTTTCAGATAATTAACGGTGGAGTGGTCAATATACCTGAGCTTGCACCTCAACGCAAGATTCTCGACCTGGTTTGGCCGACCCCGACAAGTCGGGGCAGGTTTTTCTTGTTCTGGGACAACATCTTGATTATACTATCGTAGGAAAGTTTATAAAAGCGGTCAAAACAATAATGAGCGAACGCCCGGAAATAGAATTGTTTGATAATCCCCGCCCGGAACGAGACTATTGTATAACCATAAGATGTCCCGAATTTACCAGCGTTTGTCCGCGTACGGGCCAGCCGGACTTTGGCGAAATCATCATCGAATACTGTCCCGACAAATCCTGCATCGAGCTAAAGAGCCTGAAATTCTATATGCAAAGCTACCGCAATAAGGGCATTTTCTACGAGGCTCTAACAAACGATATACTGGATGATTTGCGAACGGCGTGCAAACCGCGCTGGATGAAAGTTACCTCTCGATTCAGACCCCGCGGCGGAATTACCACAGAGGTAGTTACGGAATATAAGACAGAAGACAGAAAACAGAAGACAGAAGACAGAAGGCTGATGCCAAGCAAGACTATTATAATAATTCTGAGCTCACTGGCTTTCCTTTTTGGCTCTCTTCGAGCAGCCACGTATTACGTGGATCAAAGCCATCCTCAGGCTAGTGACAATAATCCCGGTACGCAGACTCTGCCCTGGAAGACAATAAATCATGCCGCAACGGTCTTGCAGCCTGGGGATACCGTTTTGGTCGAACAGGGAGCTTACAATGTAGGGGCCTCACCCGGCTGGGCATTGCCGGCTGTCAATCCTTCTTACTCCGGCGAGCCGGACAGCCCCATTACGTTCAAAGCTCATCCGGGGCATAAAGTGACGGTTACTACTTCCGGCGGCCAGGCAGCTATCGGAAGCAGCAACAGAGACTATGTTGTCTGGGATGGTTTTACTGTTGATATGACAGACCGATTGAAGGCAGTCATAATCTATGGCAGCAAAGGCTGTGTTATCAGGTATTGCGAAGTGATAGGTAACTATATTCCCACCGGGGATAACCACGACGGCATCCGGATAGAGAGAGCGCCGGACTGCTGGATACACCACAACATTGTTCATGGCGTCAAGGGCAATAGCGTAAATAGTGCCGGCATCAAAGTCTATAGCAAAGGGGCAAAGAACGTAATTATCGAGGATAACTACATCTACGATAACACCGCGGGAGTTTTTGATAAAGACTACGGGCTCCAGAATACTTACCGGCGAAACTATTTCACCGGCAGTAAGACACAGTTCTACGGAAACAATCAAGGAGGACCGGCTCAGTATTACATCTATGACAACGTCTTTGACGGCGAGATCGAGCTGCATGCGGGCAATACCGACACCGAAATACACGATAATCTGGTCTATTCAGACCAACTGACAGGGGCGTGGGCCGGCGGCGTCACTAATACTAAAATCTGGAACAACATTGTTATCTCCAAAGCCCCTTCTATTACAGCCTGTCAGAACAAAAAACAAACGCTAAGCTCTGCACTTGCATATATGGATTACAATATATACGATGCCGACCCCACTTATGATTTCGGCCAGTATACTTTGAATCATCAACGTTATTCGCTGGAACAAATGCGATCCAACGGTTTTGAAATACATTCGCGTGCAGTATCAGCTGCAAAAGACATTTTTGAGAATGAGCAATCCCGCAGACTCCTTCCCAAGTGGAAAACAGCCGGCAGATATACGGATACGGTAGGCCCGGAAGATATTGCTCTGGTCCTTGACTTGAGCCGGTACGGACCGTTGGCATCCGGGCTCCACAAGGAACACGGTAGTACGGTGCGCCAGACAAACATGTATATAAGGATTCCGCTCGAGGTGGTAAGATGACAATAACATTTCATTGCAGCCATTGCGGCAAGAAGGTCGAGGCCCAGGATAGCACGGCCGGCAAATGGGCGAAGTGTCCGGCCTGTCGCAACAAAATATATGTCCCCGACCTCCGTGATGACGAAGAGCTGAAGCTTGCCCCGATAGACGAAACCGAGGAAGAAAAAGAAAAGAGACTGATGGCGGAGACGCACCGGCTTACGCAGGACATATTGCAGGAAAGAGAAATCCCCGAGGCGGTCGGCCTGGGCGAGCCAGTGGCCGAGATAAACGAAAAAGAGCTGACCAAGCGCATAATTACCTATCTTCGACTAATGGCAGACGGCGAGCTGGACGAGGCCCAAAAGGCCGCTGATTCGGTAGCGCCTTATCGCCGCCAGGCA
>JAFNGF010000339.1 GCA_017885385.1 Planctomycetota bacterium | reverse complement strand
AAAGTCGAGGAGAGAAACTTCGAGATACGCAAGAGCTTGCTCGAATACGATGAGGTGATGGACTACCAGCGGAAGATTTTCTACTCGCGAAGGCGTCAAATTCTCGCAGGAAAAGGCCTCAAGAGCGTTATCGAAGAAATGATTAATGACACTATCGCAAAAAGTTGCGACACGATTCTGAGCAAGGACTATCCGGCTAAGTGCATTGTCGAGTGGGCCAGGACTAATTTTGCCGTCGATCTGGAGCCGTCAGACATTACCGAGACCAATGTAGCGGCGATCGAAAGGCTAATAAAAGACCGGGCAAGGGACAACGCTGCCAACAACATATCGCTTTCCATCGGCGAATACCTGGAAGACTACCAAGACCGTCAGACCTGGGATATTGCCGGTCTATCCAAGTGGGCTATGACTGCCTTTCGCGTGAGTTTAAGCCCGGCCAAAATCAAGAGCCAGTCGCCCGAAGACATCCAGGAGGAGCTGACCGCAGCCGCTTGTGAGCAAATCGAGAAAAAAGACTGCTCGCAACTTGCCGAATTCCTCAAACAGGACTTTTCTGCCCGCACCCTTGCAGAATGGGCCCGCGCAAAATTTGATGTACAACTTCAAATCGAGCAGATAAAGGACGCCAAGACCGCCGAAATCCAGCAACTGCTTTTTGAGAACACCGCTGCCAAATACAAACAGCGGGAGGTTGAATATCCGGTTGAGTTTGCGATGAACATGGTCTTTGGGCCGGAGGGACCAAATATATATGCGTTCGAGGCGCTGGCCGAGTGGGCGAACAAAAAGTATAACGCCGGGCTTTCGACAGAGCAGATACAGAACACCAAACCTAAGCTGCTGTACCAAAAACTGCTCGAATTCAGCAGAAGCTTCAACAATGGCGAACTGAACCGGGAGCTGGCTGACAGAATCGCGAATCTCACCACCAGCGAACTAGTCAAGTGGGCCAACGATAGATTCGAGGTCTCTGTGACTGAAGACGAGCTTGGCGACGGCCCCGAGCTCAAAAATAGATTAACTGAGCTGGGCAAGGAATTTCTGCGTAAAGAGCTAAGTGACCTGGAAAGATACGTTCTTGTGCAGGTGTACGATACCACGTGGAAGGACCACCTATACGCAATGGACCATCTCAAAGACAGCATCTGGATGCGCTCGATGGCGGAGAAGGACCCGAAGATCGAGTTTAAGCGAGAAGGACATCGAATGTTCCAAGAGATGCTCGAAGCTATCGAGGACCGGGTCACGGATGTCGTTTTCAAGGTTCGGCTGGAGGCCGGCGCCCGCGCCAGAAGCGTCTGGCGTGTAAGTCAAACAAGCCACGACGAGGTCGGCCAGTTTGCGATGGCCGAGCGGCAGCGAGCCGCCGCTCAGGCTCCGCAGGGCGACCAGAAAGTAAAGCAGATAAGACTGGAGCATCCGAAGGTTGGGAGGAACGACCCTTGCCCGTGCGGCAGCGGCAAAAAATACAAAAAGTGCTGCGGAAAAAACGCATAAGGCGTTTAGCCCCCACCCCCGTGGTGGGGGTCTGAAAGTGGCCACCCCTGTGGTGCAGGCTTGTATTATTGCCCACCCCTGTAGCGGGGGCCTGAAGAATATCGCCCCTGCGGTCGGAGTGCAAGAAACACCAAACTGCGGTCGAATAAGAAAACATCGAGTAACGTCCCGCTACCCGATGTTTTCCGGAGGGGAGAAAAAAACCTTTTTCCCATCTTCTTGCTTTCAACAGTAGCTAAACTACGGTCACAACAGAGATAACCGATGTTGCCTATTTTCACAAGATTATACGTTATCCGGACAGTAAAGGTTTCCTATTTTTCCTCTGTGTGTGAATTTTTTTGTTTTGCAGGGTGGGATGGGCTGGCCTAAGCCAGACAGATCGGTTCGCGGCCCCGGCTGTGCCGGCGATAGACCGTAACTCCTTTACAGCCAAGATGATACGCTAATCTATAGACTTTGTCTACGGCTGCAACAGATGCATTTTCGCTGAGGTTTACGGTTTTGCTGACGGCTGCGTCACAGTTTTGCTGGAAAGCCGCCTGCATTTGAACATGCCAGTACGGGCTAATGTCATAGGCAGATTTGAAAACCCTCCGTATTTTGGCTGGAACCGCGTTTATTTCTTGAATACTGCCTGTTTTGAGCACCTGATTTTCCAGCTTTCTGCTGCAGAAGCTGTTGATTTGAGCTACTTGCCTGAAAACCGGGTTTATTTGTGGTGTTTTTTTGCCATCCGGCAGCTCACGCAGAAATGCCAGCGCATGGACCGGCTCGATTCCGCAGGAGCAATCCGCGATGATGCTTATTGTGCCGGTCGGAGCCACGCACGTAATACAGGCGTTACGGATTTTTCTGCCCCTTTCGGTTCGCCAGATACTCTGATTCCAGTTTGGAAACGGCCCGCGCAAATCAGCAAGCTCACTGCTGGCCTTGCGTGCTTCCTCGTTGACAAACTTCATAACATCGGCGCCAAATTCGACGCCCTGCTGGGAGTCGTAAGGTATGCCACGAGCAAATAGGCAGTCCGCGAAGCCCATTACGCCCAGGCCGATTTTGCGGTTTGCGCGAGCCAGACGCATGGTATCTGTAAGCGGATAATTGCCCACGTCGATAGTGTTGTCCAGGAACCGCACGGCCAGTCTGACGGTCTCCGCTAAGCCGGGCCAATCCATATCTGCTTTTCCATCGACGACCGTAACAAACTTACCCAAGTTGACACTGCCTAAAGTACAAGCCTCAAACGCAAGCAAAGGCTGCTCTCCGCAGGGGTTGGTCGCTTCTATCTGCCCCAGCGAAGGGGTCGGGTTGTCCCGGTTGATCCGGTCAATAAAAACCACACCAGGCTCTCCAGTTCTATGAGCACATTTGACAATCATCTTCCAGATGTCACCGACCGTGTAGAACTCACTGACGCTTTTGGAGGGCAGTTTGCCCCTGCCGGTCAGTTTGTGCAGGTCACCAATCTTATAACTGGCAATGTTGATTCGACGCGGCAGCAGATATTGCTCGCCCGTCCGAGGATTTCTTACGATGTGCAAAGCCTGGGGGGATTTAAGCAACTTTCGCATCCATGCATCGGTGATTTTGACAGAAATGTTGAAGTTGGTAAAGGCTGTTAGGTCCTGTTTGGCGTGTAGAAACTTCAAGAGGTCGGGGTGTTCAAGGCTCATCATGCCCATATTTGCGCCGCGATTAAAGATACCCTGCTGAAGGGCATCTGTGGCATCGGTAAAAACACGCCAAAACCCTATGGGTCCCGACGCGCTGCCGCCGGATGCAATACGGTCTCCGGTGGGTCTCAATTTATCGAAGGAAAACCCCGTCCCGCCGCCTGCCTTTTGAATAAGCGCCGCTCGCTTAACGGTCTCGAATATATCCTCCGTAGTATCCTCGATCGGCAGCACAAAGCAGGCGGATAGTGTTCCGCCTCGCCCGGCGTTCATAAGGGCGGGAGAATTGGGCAGAAACTCCAGCGAGGCCATCAAATCGTAGAATCTTCGCTGCCACTTCACGACCTCGTTTTTATCTATCCCATAGTTGGCTTCAGCCTCGGCGACTACCGAAGCAACCCTTCTGAAAAGCTGAGCCGGCGTCTCGATACATTTGCCATGCTCATCTTTGAGCAGGTATCTACCTTGCAGAAGTGCCATCGCACTATCGCTAAGAATGGGTGCTTTGCCAGGCGGTGGTACGGCATGAAGTGCGGTCATGAGGTCTACTTTATAGCAGCTCCTGTTCGAGGCTAAACTTTCCTGAGCCATCTAAAGCGAAATACGTCACGAATCTTCTCGGTAAATCGGATGCCGAGCCGCTGAGTGCTTATTTTGAACTCGGCTCGTTTCAAATCTTCGACTGTCGGCTTGCGCGGGGACTTGCCGAATACCGATATAAACAGCCCACCCAGGCAACCGAAAAACGAGGCTGCTTTGCTATAAATAGCATCTCGCATCGTGATTCCCAAATCGCGGCTTATCTTTGCACCGCCAACATGAGCGAGGCGAACAAGTCTTCGCCGGTCCTGCTTACCAGTTCGGATTTGCCGAATAATTGGTGCCTATCCAAGATTTCCGGCCCATAATCATAATACCTCTGCACAGCCCCGGCGCCGCCTTCCGCGGCGCCGCTGGTTTTATACTGGCCGTCCAGAAGCCAGGAGCTTACCTCATCGTCGTACTCGGCTGGATAAATAAGCGCC
>JAFNGF010000338.1 GCA_017885385.1 Planctomycetota bacterium | reverse complement strand
GTTTCATAGGTATGTCACTCCGACCAGAACCGGCTCGGCTAAAGTTTTCAATTTGCCGGGATGCGTATTACCGGACTTGATTTGAATCACGCGCACAGTTAGTCAGCGGTTGTCCAAAGCCTGGGTGCTGACTTATCGCGGCTGTATCCGGCCTTTCTATGATAGAGTATACAAAACAATCCCGCGCAAACAAAATCGCCCCCGTGTCTTCTGTAGAAGACAGAAACGGGGGCGATTCAATTTTATCCGTCAGACGCAAGGCGGATGAAATTCTCAATTGTCAATTTTTGCCTGAGTACGCGAAAACATCATCGGGAAATAGGGGCAGGCTTATTCTGCTCCACCTTCTTCAGCGGCGCGGTCCACAGATAAACCGTGTGTTCAGTTTGCCCGCTGGCGGAAGTAACCTCGACCACCTTGTCCGGCTCCACTCCCTTCATCGCAAAATCGTGCGAGACAATTCGCGAGCCGGGCTTGAGCTTGTCCAGCTGCGGAATCAGCTTAACATTCAGACTCGGCAGCAGGTATAGGGTGACCACGTTTACCTTGCTCAGGTCGAGGGTGAAGATGTCCTTCTGCTGTATTGTAACTAAGTCGCCGACATTGTTCTTCTCGACGTTTTCCAGCGATTCCCTGATCCGCTCCGGGTCTACGTCGAAACCTACGGCCTTACAGCCGTACTTTTTGGCTGCCGTTACCACGATCCGTCCGTCGCCGCAGCCCAGGTCGTAGACTAGATCGCTCTTTTTGACTTCCGCCAGCTCCAGCATTTTTTCTACCACATCCTGGGGCGTAGGAACGAATATTACGTCCGGCTCATGGGTTTGGGTGCTTTCCTGCTTTATCTGCTGGCGAGTTTTCGGGGGGCTAATATTTGCCGGCGGACGATTATCCGGCTTAGTCAGCGATATGCCATCCAGCGGCGGCGTGAGCTTGCTCAGGTCCAGGCCGAACGCCTCCAGAATCGTCGGGGCCACGTCCTGACGGCGGCCGTCACGGTTGACTTTTTTGTTGTTGGTGGCAAGAAATACGTATGGCGCAAAACTGTGGTTGTTGGCATCTTCGTTGAAGCCATGGTCGGCGGTAACATAGAACTGCGTCTTGTCGGCCAGGCCCAGCTCTTTGACCTTGTCCATTATCTTGCCGGTCCACAAGTCGTTGGAGATCAGGGCATCGTTATACTCCTTGGAGTTCTCGCCGAACTTGTGGCCCTGGTGGTCCACCTCGGCGAAATGGACGAAGAAAAAGAAGGGTTTGCCTTTGTACTTTTCCAGCAGCTCGATAGCTCTTGTGCCGACCTTCTGATCCTGCATCAGGCCGAACTCCCAGACCTCAAGTGCCGTGTACATGTTGTAGTAGGGTGAGCCCGGAATAACGCGGTACTTCACCCCGTTCTCTTCGACAATCTTGCCTGCCGGGGCTTTGCCTGCGCCGGGCTGGGCTTGTTTTTTCTTTGCTTTGGCCTTAGCCTGCTTAGCTTCGGCCTTTTTCTCTTCTTCGTCTAAACGGATCTTCTTGGGCGGGTCAATCTCACCGCAGTGCCTTAGCTTGCCGATCACTGCCACGGTAACAAATTTGTCAGAGCCAAAATGCTCTTCGAGTCTTTCGAAGATGCTTAGGCCCTTGGGAATCGGCTGATAGCGGCCGTTACTATAGACGCCCGTTACTTCAGGGTAATAGCCGGTAAGGATTTGGGACCATCCGGCCTTGGTATCGGTCGTACCCTCGATGTCGATCTTGACGTATGTGCCCTGGTCGATCAGTTTCTGCAAATTTGGCAGCTCCTTTCGGCTGAGACATTCGTTTACGTGGTCTCGCTGTGGCGCATCCCAGCCGAATAGTATGATGTTTTGTGGCCGGTCGACTGCCGCAATTGTCGGCGAGACAACAAACGTCATAGTCACAATTAGCAGCAGCGCGATGTGTCTCTTGGTCATTTCATCTTCCTTTCCAAATCGTGTTCTTTATGTTCTGCCATCCAGCCTTCGCAGCCGCTTCCAGCCTTCGTCCGCCACTGGCGGACTTCGACGGAGTCGGCTACAGCTTGCCCGCCATACGTCTGGCGGACTGGGCGTAAAAATATATAGAATACCGCACTAGGGGTCTGAAATCAATTCGCTTGATTGTGATTTCCGTGTAATCCTATCCTCCAACAAGAGGTAACTTGTTGCAGCTCAATGATTTGCAGCTCTGGACTGAAGTTGCATAGCGCGTTAGAAATACTTAATTTAGACGCAGAGGCCGGCTTATTTATTGCACTTGTCAAGACCAGCATCCTCGCCGTACCAGATTGACAATTGACAATGGAAAACTGACAATTGATGCAAGCATACCATGAAAAGAGCATTTGTGACAGTATGGTTTGGGATTTTGCTGGTGTGTCTGGGCTGCCAAAGCCAGCCCGCCGGGCGGCAGGCTGACCCGTCGCCGCTGGCCGAGACCGAACCTCTAATAGGTATTACCAGTGTCTACAAGGTGGACGAGCAGGACAAGATGGCGTATACCCTTGTGAATTTCGCTTATGTCCAGGCGGTCGCCGAGGCCGGCGGTGTGCCCGTAGTGCTGCCGACCATTGATGATGACAGGATTCTGCGGCGGTATTTGCAGAGTCTGGATGGCCTGGTCCTGGTAGGCGGCGGCGATGTGCCTCCTTCAGCATACGGGCAGCAGCCCCACCGGACGGTCAAACCGCTGCCCCTTCAGCGATACGATTTCGAGCGCAAGCTGATCGCCCTATGGCTGGCGAGCGGCAAGCCCATCCTCGGCATTTGCCTGGGAATGCAGTTTACAAATGTTGTTGCCGGAGGCACACTCATCCAGGACATCCCTTCTCAGGTAGGTACGGATGTGAACCACCGCGCATATCATACGGTCAAAATTGTGCCTACCAGCTCTTTAGCCAAGCTCCTCGGTACCGAACAAGCCCGTGTTCTTTCGAGCCATCACCAGGCTGTCGGCGACCTGGGCAATGGGTTGATAGTTGCAGCCCGCAGCGAAGATGGGATTATCGAGGCTATGGAACGGCTCGACCGAGGATTTGGCTTGTTCGTGCAGTGGCATCCGGAACTGACCAACGATTTCAAACATCGCGACGCAATATTTGGTGCTCTGGTGCGGGCATCGGCATCGCCGAAGTAGTCTTTTTTTGTATCACAAAACCACGCATGTGCCGTTTCTGTCCTTACGGTCTCGCATCTGTTGGTTCTATCCAGCGGTTATGATAAAGGTGCTTCTCGAAGAAATATAATAGAGCCGGCAGATCAATTACGTGCCCTTCTTCATGCACATCCAGGGCGACATTCTCTGGCCTGTCCAAGTCTTTGTATATTACTCTGATTTCCTCCATCGCCTGGCGGGCGAGCGGAACGTAGAACTGGCTGGCAGGTTCCAGCAGGCCGTTCTGGCATTGAAGTGGCCGCGGCGCAATCAGAGAATAAATGTCTGCATAATCGACCAGCTCTCTGAGCCCTTCAAATTTCCAGCACATGCAGTGATTCTGCTCCATATTGTCCATCGTGGTCAGAAAGCCGGAGCTGACGGTCGCGGCAATTCTTTCATCCATCGCCCCTAACCACATGGCCATTTCGCCGCCCAGAGATAGTCCGGCACAACCGATCCTGGAGCCGTCCACTTCAGGCATGGACTTCAGGTAATCAACACAGCGAATCAGGTCCCACAATCGCTCTGCCATCAGCAGTCGGCCCTTTTCATATACCTCATGCTGGCTCACTGTTGTCGAGATAGTCACGTATCCTCTTTTAGCCAGGATAGTGCCGAATCCTCTGTAGATGCGATCTGCCTTTGCTTTGGAACCGTCTTTGGCAACCTGGCAAAAAAGGCCAGGTTCGTCATACGGGCTGTATTGATCGCTGCCGTGTCCGCCTATGCAGACAACCGCAGGTACAGGCCCTTTCCTGGAGCTGGGCACGGTGACGATGATTCGGATGTTCCTGCCTGGCGTGGAGCGAATCTGGAGTTCTTTAACAAGATGCGTACCTCTGTAGGTGGAAACGAGCTCTTTGCCGTTCAAGGGGATTTCGCCTCTCTTTGCGAGAAGATCGTCTATCTTGAGTATTCCAGAAAGCTCGGCCCTGACATTTCTTTGCCAGGCTCTGGCGTCATCTGCTGGTCGCGATGTGTATCTCATCGTGCGGTACTGTGGCGTGGCGCCTTTGCCTGGTTCTGTCTGGGGCCGGGCTAAAGTCACGTAGCTAAAGATAAATATGGCAGTCAGGATGATCAAGTTGTGCGGCTTCACCTGTAATTTATCCTCTCAAACGGTAGTAGACAATGTCGCCAAACAAGCTAAGTCGTATTAGGCGACGGAACGGTTTCAAATTTTTCACGGAATTTTTGGCAAAACTTTATTCACACTCAAAAAGCAAAAATAACAGCAGAGGCGCGAGTAAATCAATCATTTTTTTGAAACCGATTATAACTGCGGCTCGACTAACTCGGCGTAAAACCAACAGAACTAGACAAATATGGGATCGAGTATTTCAGGAAGATGAAAAATGAATGCGAGCAAATATCTACAACCGGCATGGATACAAAATAATTCCATAAGGATAGACCTGCCTTTGATGGTGGTGCCCAAAGCAGACAAGAAAAAGATTGTGGATATGGTCAACCCAGGACAGCTTGTTTGTGTCGGTGACATCTATCTGAAGACCCACAACGGCTTGGTAAGAATCAAGGCAGCTTGAAATCAGGTTTGTACTAACTCTTTGAATTGAAAGGAGAAGAAAAATGCACATTCAAGAAGGTTTTGCAATACTTTTGGTGCTGGTCGGCCTTGCCTGTCCCGTCATAGTCCTCGGCGTAGTGTACTATATGAAAAAACGTATGGAGCACAAACAGATTATGGCAGCGGTAGAAAAGGGCATGGCATTGTCGGAACTGGTGCACCCCAGGCAAAAAAGTCCGCTGTGGATCAAGTCGATCTGCCTTGGAGTGGCGACGCTGGTTATAGCCTTTGGCTTGGTGATGTCACCACGGCCCGACACAATCCTATCATTTATCCTGGCAGGTGTGGGTGCGGCCTGGATAGTCCGAGGCCTGCTGCTTAGAACAGAGCTCCTCCAACCTAGGGTTGCTGTGTAGTAAACGAACGGGCGGTGATTTAACCCTTAGCGATTGTTTAGCCGTCGCCGGCACTCGTCTCCGCGGAGCGCCGAGCCATAGCCGGACGGTGATGGCACACTATTTCAACAGAGTAAGCGCGACCGCGCGGACGTCCATCACCTGCTTGCCGGGAACATCAAGCGCGCGAAGGGTCAGCTCACCCCGGCCCGTTTCTAAATGAAAGACGCCCAGGCGAAGCGGCCGGAAATCCTTGACATACGACTCGCCAGCCCGCGGCACCCGGTCGAATTCGGCGCCAATCAGCGGCGGATCATGCGGCTCGGCGACTTTACCTTGAATCCGGCTTTGCTTGAAACGCAGCTCGACCGTTGAGCCTGCATCCGGCTCCGCGCACGTGTAATAAATCACCGCCTCATACTTACCGCTGCTTGCCACTTCTATATCCCAGGTGATCTTGTCGTCGGCAGCCGTCCAGTTGGTAAAGAAGGAGCAATTAGGCGCGTTGGCGCTGCGCCGGATGTTTCCATGCGGAACGCCATCGCGGGCAGGCAATATCGTTGTCGGGAACTCGGCGTACCCGACCGGGAAGGGCCGATCGTCCTTCGGCGATTTGGGCAACACTTCTTGCTTCCACCGGCCGACTGCTTCGCTGAGTTTGGCTGCGACTTGCGGCTTATCCTTTGAAATGTCGTGGTCCTGTCCTGGGTCAGCGACCATATCGAAGAGCTTGCCCGTATCATCGAGCCGATACCTCTGCGTGCGGACGCTGACACGCCCGTTCTGGTGCGAGAAGATCATCCTGTCGGGCCAATCTTGAGCCTTTCCGAGAAGCAGGGGCTTCAGACTGATGCCGTCGAGAGGTTTATCGCCAACGATTGGAATTCCGGCCATGTCCGCCAGAGTCGGCAGAAGGTCGATAGCGCCGGCGATTTGCGGAATCTTTGTGCCCGGCGAAATGCGGCCCGGCCAGCGAATCATACAGGGTACGCGGACGCCCCCCTCGTCGATCGAGCCTTTGCGACCCTTCATATTGCCGTTCCACCGCCAGCTGTTTGGTCCGTTATCGCCGAAATAAAGCACGATGGTTTTTTCCGAGAGCTTTAATTCCTCCAGTTTGTCCAGAATTCGCCCGACGTTCCAATCAATGTTTTCGCACATGGCTAAAACGCAGCGAGTTGTGTCGAGCTGCTCCTTTTGCGCGTCACGGCTGCGCATTTCGATCCGCCGGTCTTTGCATTTGTCGTAAAACCGATCGGGCACTTGAAATGGTGAGTGGGGTGTGTTGTATGCCAGGTAGCAGAAGAGCGGCCGCTCCTTGCTCCGCTCTATAAACGCCAGGGCGTGATCCGTTAGGTCGTCAACGATGAAGCCCTTGCCCCGCACCATCTTGCCGTTGTGTTCGAGGATCGGGTCGAAATATTGTCCCCAGTGTCCGGAGCAGAAGCCGTAGAACTCGTCGAAGCCCCGTGCGTTTGGATGGTACGGATATTGTGTGCCGTTGTGCCACTTTCCGAAAGCTGCGGTAGCATAGCCGGCAGCCTTGAATGTGTCGGCGATTGTTTTCTCGTCGAGGTTCAATCGTTCCGCTCCGGTCGTGACGCCGTGCACGCCACCGCGCGGATAGTATCGGCCCGTTAGAAACTCCGCCCGCGTCGGTGCGCAGAGTGCACAGGCGAAAAATCGGTCAAATAAGGCTCCGTCCCGAGCTAACGAGTCAACGTTCGGCGTCTTCAGGTTGGTGTTGCCGTGGACGCTCAGGTCGCCCCAGCCCTGGTCATCAGTCAAAATGACCACGATGTTCGGCGGTTCATCTATCCGTGCAGCCTGTCCACATCGAGCAAAAGAGATCGCCAACGTGCCTGCGCAGGCGCCTTTTAGAAAATCACGCCGGGTCAATTCTGTGGCCCTCATGCCAACTGCCTCCTTTTATTGTCTGACTGTGTTCTCTGCGCTTAATCATAAGAGTTGGGCTGGCGCCATTCAACAGCTTTTACAACTCATCCGTTTCTGGAAAGGGTGCATAAGGATACCGCCCTGACTGAAACAATTGTGGCTGCGGGCGGTAGAAATTGATGGCAGGACTATGTATTGGCTGCTTGTCTTATTATCGCTGCTGCTGGGGTTCTTCTTCGGGCTGTTCTTGCGGGTCCTTTTCGGCGTGCTGCTGAGCGGATTTCTCCGGCTGACGCCGAGCAGGTTTCTCGGGCTGCTCATCGGCTTTCTTTGCTTCGGCTTTTTCCCGCTGGATCGCGTCGTATATTTCTCTGCGGTGAACCGGAATGCTCTTCGGTGCGGTTATACCCAGCCGCACCTTATCCCCACGTACGTCGACGATAGTTATTTCAACGTCATCGCCGATCATGATTGATTCGTCTCTTCGTCTGCTTAAAACCAACATCGCTAACTCCTTTTGTCGGCTGGTTTTATTTTAATAAGTACGACATAATTTAGCCAACTGTTCACCAAGGGCTCGTTAGAATGCTTGATATCCTGCCCCGCCCAAAGGGCTTACCTCAAATACGGCATCCAAGCGACAAGCTCTAAACACATTTATATTTCGGCTAATTCCAAGACCGAAAACAACCAATTTTGCTTTTGCGGCCGGCAGTAGGAGCAGTTATTAGACGTTGCGTGCGTAAGTGCTTACATTTATAGCCCTTACGCTAAACAGGGGGAGCAAAAAAGATTATGAAAATTGCCTTTTCTATTCGGCCTTATGCTCCCGCCGATATTTATACCGGACGGCCAGCCAATAGCCGGTGATCGAGCCTAATGTCCCAAAGGCTACCATCTGCACGGGCAATATGGAAATGGCGGCGTTGGAAAAGAACATCGCAGGCCACCGCTGGGCAAGATGCTCCAGGACGTTTGCTCTGGCATAAATACTTATCGCAAAGAGAGTTATCAAGCAACCGGCAATTATCGGCCACAGGTAGCTGACATTGAGGTATCTCTTAACAACAAAGGCAGCAAGGCCGAATGAAACTAAGATAGCAAAAACGATTTGTCCGACGGCTGGCTGGCCCAGAACCATGCCGACTGTGTTATCAGCCATTCCTATGTCCTGGGCCAATATGGTGATACAGAATAAAGCTATGAGACCTGAGCCTGCCAGGCCGATGAGCGGATTTAAGTAATTCTTGGAATTGGACTTATGCTCCTGCTCGGACTCAGCAGGATTCTGTGTTGGCAGGAGCCTTTGGCCTAATATCACGCCGGCAAAACCGGCCGCAACAATGGCCAGCCAGAAAATCGGCTCCCACTTGAGTACTGCAAATATGGCCTGGCGCTGCGAAAATGCGGGATTTTGCTGCATTAGTTGGGCCATGCTGCCTGAGCGAATTGCCCAGACTGCCAGGCCCGAGGGCGCCGCTAGAGGGCCGATTTCTCGCCCGTAAGGCCAGCAGACAAGGTAAGCGATGAAATTAGCTAGGGCTGCCAAGATCGCCAAAGTTGTTGCACCGGCGGGAGTTATATTGCCGGCTCGCACCGGGCCGAGCGGGTCGTCTAGCGCCGCCAATGGCCACGCCAGGATGCCGATCAGGACAACGCCGATGGCCATCGCAGCAGCGATTCTCAATCTCATTAGCCACGTTAGTTCCACGATTTAGCTCCGTGATTTAGGTTGGCAATAAAGTAGCATCAAACTCTGAATAGGTCAATCAAATTGCCCCGTCCGGCTCAGCCGATGCGGGTATGTCGCGACGTCGAATTGGACACCTGGTTTTTAGGACTTTGGGCGAAAATTTTTATAAGTGCTGAAATAATAACTGCTTAGACGCAGAAAAGCGACTTTTCAAAAATTGTCGAAAATACGCAGAAATTTACAGAAATGCGCGCGTTTTGAGCAAAAATGATCAAGAAATGCGCACTTTTTAGCAAAAAATTAAAAGACATTTCCGGTTGTCGACCTCCGCTTTGATTAGGAATCGCCCACCACAGGGCCTGACGAGAGCTGCGACTTTGACTTGTATCAGATACGAATGGCATTGTCACGGGTTAATCAAAAGAGAACGTTCGCTGTCCGTTTCTTTTCTTTCCTGCGATCCCGCGCCATAGCTTAGCCGCCAAATGGTGACGCGAACAGAAAATCAAAATATACAAAGGATGATCCTTTGTTGATATTCGCTCATACTCAAAGTTGGTGTATCCAAGCGATTTAATCTGCCCTACGTATAGTTCTCTCAAGACTTCCGCCCGCCGATGACCTGGCGTTCTATTTATGATAGAACGCCAGTCAGCACCCTGTGCTGTTATGAGAATTGTGCCTTCGGTGAGTGAAAGTATCTGGCAAGAAGAGTAACTCAGTAACCAGACACATCAGACTATTCAACAATTGAAAAGCAGGCTCAGGAAAGAAACTGCAGGCACATTTCGTGCACGTACTCATCCGGGAACGTCCCCTTGCGTCTTCCAGCAGGAGGATTGGGTACTGTTAGCTTATTCTGTTTTTCCAAAATATTAAGTGCGTTCTTGTACAGATAGGCCGGAGTCTCAGTTAATACAAACTCCTTCACATGAGCTACGGTCATTTTCCGACCACGAAGACTCGTAAAAAGGTCTTCAATGAGCATGTTATCTGTGTAATTTTCGAATAGACTGAGTTGCGACGGGTTATTTTTGTCAGAGAAGCGAAACCCACCGGTAGGATCAACCCGCCACATTGCCTTTTTCATTTCTTCCAAGCCTCTCAAACTGTTGGTACAGAAGAACAGCCAGTAAAGCAACTTGCCATTGCTATCACACATCACAAAGTGCCAAACATACTTGATAGAGGCCTTTTGTTTGAGAGCAGTTCTATAGGTTTGTAGTATAAAGGTTGGCCTCTCGGTCATTTCCAGTGAGAGGACGGGGCGCCAATCATCCCCGCCGAAAGTCATACTTAATGATGGCCACTTAGTCTGGTCAACAAGAAATCGATTCATGTGGTCCCAATTTAAATAGAAAAATACTTCACACAATGGTTGAGACATTATCCTCCGAATCAATTCCATAGAGACGTCGGAGTAGCCGGATTGATCAAGAAAAAACAAAGCCGGACCAACTTTACGTTTTTCTTTTTCTAAATCATCAAGCATTTTATTAAGGACTGTTTCGCAATCGCCTTGCTTTAATCTGATCGAACTGATTCTACCAGATCTAGCTGCCTGTTCTTCGTACGGTTTGATAGCGTCCCGCAAAATGGCATGTCTTTCTTTGTCAATTTCGATAAACAAAAACCTGATAGGGACCTTAAGATCGTGAGAATGACTCAAAATTGATTTTATGGCGAGAATTGGACTTCCATCTTGTCCGCCACCATACCGACCCGGGCCAGCAAAACCGTCGACAAACAGTAACTGTGCTCCAGAAATGCCCAAGCGAGAGGACTGACTGCACATTATCGCTGTCCATGCCTTAAGATAGGTCTCAAGTATTTGGTGTTTTGCAAAGGTGTGAGCGGCTCCCTCCCAAATTGTAGGTAATCTGTCAGCCATTTCTATCCATCATTACTGTTTGTCTTTCAGGCAGGGGCATATCGTCCCATGTGCGGCCTTCAAGCGAGCGACCGTTTCTCTTTTTGTTGACGCCACCCCACTGCTTAAAGAAAAAGGCAGTACCGGCGTTAAGGCATTTGTCGCGAATCTCAACAGCCCACTGCTGCTTCATCAGCCTTGCACCGGGGCCGGATTCACCTCCGACAATGACCCAATCAATACCAGTGAGGTCGAGGTCAGGAATGCGGCCAAGAAGCGGCTCAAAGGATATGAACTTTACTGCCGCGGGAGTTTGTCGTAAGTGGTCTATACGGCAAAGATAATCCGCCGTCTCGACAGTGACGCCCATCCACACATTCTCCGGCCATCTGAGCTTCGAGCTTAAGTGCAACAGGCGCTCGCTGCGTTTTGTCAGCACTTGAAACTGGTGTTGCGACGCCTGGCGCATAACATCGAAAATTTTCGAGATGAAATGAAAAGGAACGTCCTTGTGAAAAAGGTCGCTCATCGAATTGACGAAAATCACTCGCGGCTGTTTCCAACGCAGTGGTAATTCAAGAGCATGTGGATGTACCGTGACACGGAAGCCATTCGCATAATTTGGACTACCGGCGGCCATCAGCCTCAACGCCATACGCTCAGCGTAGCAGTTCCGGCAGCCGACACTGACCTTCGTGCAGCCGGTAACCGGATTCCAAGTGGATTGGGTCCATTCTATTTTAGAGTTCTGAGCCATCGCGTTTCTCAAAAGCATTATTTTACACACCAGAGATGGTTTTTGAAGCGGAAAAAATCAACATATTCATTGCACGAGAATCTCGAAGCACAGAAATGCGTCTGAGATTGCCACGCCTGGCTGCGACAGGCTTGCAATGACGGAGGCGTAAGAGACCCACGGAGAAACCCCGGCCACAAGGACCGGGGCTAAATGGGGGGCGAGAACACCCAGGGACCGATAAGGGCAGGCGGATTTTCATTTTGCGCGCTAAACCGAGGACACAAATCTGCCGATAACTGCTCTGAGGATTTGGATTCGGCAAGAGTCGCCGACGCTCCAAAGCTATGGCGACGGAGAGCCGATAATCTGCAAGGAGAAGGTAAAATCACAACCGAACTTGTCCGACCAGAATCAAGATTTGCCCTTATGGCCGGCCCGCCGACGGCGGGTTTCGGCTGGGCGGGAGGAAGCCATAATATTTGACGTCACTATAAAAGAATACCTCAAAGAAATCGACGAAGCATCGCTTTTGACCTGGGAAGAAGAGTGCGAGCTGGGCAAACTCGTTGTCGAGAAAAACGACCCCTGGGCCCGAGAGCAATTGGTGCGAAGCAATCTAAGGCTTGTCGTCAGTATCGCAAAGAGATACACCGGGCGGGAAATGAGCCTCGGTGACTTGATTGAGGAAGGCAACCTCGGGCTGATAAAGGCGGTTGATTACTTTGACCCCGGCCGAGGGACACGCTTCAGCACATACGCAGCGTGGTGGATAAAGCAGAGCATCAAGCGGGCACTGCTGGAGAACATTCAGCCCCTGCATGTTCCCACCTATATGGTCGCGCTTATAAACCAGTGGCGGCACATGGCGGCGGAACTGGAAGCCCGGCTCGGCAGAATGCCGCGCATCGAAGAAATGGCTGACATTATGCAGCTTCCTTTTCGCAAAGCAAATGTGATACATCGGATCGTCGAGGTGCTCGGCTCGGTGGGTGAGGCCGGCAGCGGCGATGGGTCGGACGAAAACCAGTCGCCGGAATCCACCCTGGAAGATCGGAATGGTGCCAGGCCGGAAGATGCGTTGGTTGAAGACGAGGAAAAGACAAAGGTTTTGTTTCTGCTTGATAGGATCGACCCGCGAGAGGCCAACGTGTTGAGACTGCATTACGGTCTCGATGGTAAGAGACCAATGTCACTTAAAGAGATCGGCAAAAAGTTGAATCTGACGCGGGAGCGGATTCGCCAGATTCGCAGGGACGCGCTCACCAAGCTCTACGAATATATGAATGAAGAATAGCCGGGAACGATATATCAATAAGGTTTGCCCGCCATACGCAAGGCGAGCTTGCTTTCTGCCGGCAATTAGGCGACAATAGATTGAGCGGGCAATTGAGTCTCGACTGGGCAATTGTAACTTGAACCGACGCCACGGAAGGGAATGAGCATGACCAAAGGAGTTGACCTGGCCGGATATATCCGCAGCATACCTGACTGGCCAAAAAAAGGAATTTTATTTCGCGACATCACACCCTTATTAGCTGATCCAAAAGCATTTGCAGCAGCGGTGGAAGCTCTATGTGCCGGTTTTGCCGACGCTGGGATTCAGTACGTTGCGGCGGTGGAGGCCAGAGGTTTTATATTCGGAGCGGCGGCGGCGGCGAAACTCGACGCGGGTTTTGTCCCTATCCGCAAGAAAGGTAAATTGCCGTTCAAAACCGAGAGCATCAGCTACGACCTGGAATACGGCACCGATACCCTCCAGGTACACAGTGACGCGTTGAGCAGGGGAGCAAAAGTGCTGATGGTTGATGATCTGCTGGCTACGGGCGGGACGATGGTGGCAGCCTGCAAGCTAATCGAAAAAATAGGAGGAAAAATCGCCGGAATAACCTTTTTGGTGGAGCTTGGCGAATTGGCCGGCAGGCAAAAACTGCGTCCGTACAAAATTAGTGCGGTCATAACCTATTGATCGGCTCTTTCGCCCGGCTATGTTATTTTTTTCTTCTTGCCAGAAGCAGCAAGGCGCCAAGTCCGAGCAGTGCCGCCGTAGCCGGTTCAGGGATCGGGTTCTGCGTCAGCGTAAACGTGAAGGGGCCGCCGTCAGGGATGCTTATGTCGAATTGCAACGTCACGACCTGACCGGGCAGCACTTCATCCGGCGACAGAAACTCGAGGCGGTAAGGACTGACATAATCTACGGTCTTGAACTTTGTGCTTCCGGCATCTTTCTGGACAAAAGTAGCATCGCCTTGCAGGTCAAGCGTCAGGATGTAGCGCTCCCAAATGATGCTGCTCTCGTTCGTGGTGGTGGTAGTAATGGTAAATTTCGAGTTTGCCTGGGCGCTCATGGTCAATTGCAAAGGCAAAATCGTGGAGATATTTTGCGAAACCACAGCGCCGCTGTCAGACCACGACGAGGTAGCATCGGCACTAAAATTGACCAAAGCTCCTTGAGCCACAGTGCTGAGAACTACGACCGTCCCCACTAACGCCAAAGCCACCATGCATTTTCTCATGGCTGCTCCTCCTTAAACTGCCATTATTGATTTGCAGTACTATAAACTCGGCTCTGAAAAATGCAAGCGTTTTTTCACATTTTTGCCAAAAAATCTTTCTGTCTTCTGGTTGTCCTCTCAATTGTGACAAAAACGGGGTGCTAATTTGGGTAAGAGTCTTTAACCGGATATGCCTGGCCAACTATGGTCCTTTCGACTCGGCGAGCACCCCCCACCGGCAAGATTATCTGCTGCGCAATGAAGTGGCTCTCGCATAACTTACGCTAAATAATAGACTTAAGCCGGGCCGAGCCCCAAGAAACGTCAGCCACACTGCGGCCGCCAAAAAAAAACGCAAAATTTCTTGGAAGTTTGTTGCATTTTAGCGCACATTGCGTCATATTACTACATAATAGTGAGGATAGGCCCTATGCAGTTGATGTCAATAGAAGACCTGGCAGCTTATTTAGGAGTATCGAAGAGGACCATTTACAAGTACATCGCCGGCGGTGATTGTCCGCCTTATATTAAGCTGAGTAAAAAGAACATAAGTTTTGACCGGGCGGACGTTGACGCTTGGCTACTATCCAAAAAGGTCAACCCCAAAGAAATAAAGGAAAGGAACAGCGAATGATGGTTTTTGCTGTGTTATTGGGACAAGCAGGAAAGTACATGTCACCACCTCAACCCGTCTGTTGGCCGCTTGTTCAGTGGCTTCCATGTGCTATCGGCGTAGCCTTTTATGGCTTTCTTGCTTTCTGCATTTACCGTGCGGTAAAATATTTCGGTATCGCCGGAAAAGAACAAAAACTATTACGGATGGAAACAGGCAAGTTGGCTGAGGAAGTTCATCTTTTGCGGCAGGAGCTGAAGGACAGCAGAAGCACAAATTCTCCCGCACAAACAGATTGATTTTTTGCCGTGTGCGGGTACTTAGACACTGCGTGCAGGAAAGGAAGATAAGATGACAAACAGCGTGCTATCTTTTTTTGCGCCGGGGCCAATCGAGTTGTTCACTATTCTTATTGTTCTGGGCGTGCCGGCTGGTGTAATTGTCCTGGTGGTCCGGTACGCTTTGCGAACCGGCAGAGAGAGCCGAAGGCTGCGCCTTGAAGTGGGAAAGCTCGCCGATGAGCTTGAGCAGATGCGAAAGCAAGCCAAAGGTGCCGAAAAGCCCGATATCTCGTCCCAATCACAGTGACATCTTTTTGGCAATTGCGATTCGGTCGTGGTTTTGGAGGTCCTTGTCAAATCTGATTTCGGCGAATGTCCCTGTCTGTTCGAGCAATTCTTTAATCGCCCGGCCCTGCGAAAAACCTATCTCCAGCATAAGTGTACCACCGGGCTTTAGAAACGCCCCCGCTTCTTGAATCACCCGCCGGAAAATATCAAGGCCATCCGGTCCCGCAAATAGTGCCAGCCTCGGCTCGAAGTCTCTCACATTTTTGGCAAGGGCTTCATACTCCGCGGCACTTACATAAGGAGGGTTGCACACGATCAGATCGAACCTGTCACCGGGCAATCTGGCTGTGACAGGCTCAAACAAGTCGCCGCACAAAAGCTCAACTCGTTCGTTCAACAGGTACTTTTGAACGTTTTGGGCGGCGACCTTGAGCGCATCGTCGGATATATCGCTTGCGATTATCCGGGCATCCGGGCAATCTTTAGCGATCGCTGTAGCAATGCAGCCGCTTCCGGTGCATAAATCACAAACCAATTGAGTGCCGCTGCTGGTTCGCAAAAGTTCGATGGCCCGTTCGACCAATAGTTCCGTCTCAGGGCGCGGGATCATACAATCGGGCGTGACATTTAGCTCCAGCGAATAGAATTCAGTTTTGCCAACGAGGTACGCCACAGGCTCGTGTTGGCCGGCCCGTTTCACCAAGTCACGTAACCGGGCTAATTGATCTTCGGCGACGCACCGGTCGAATTGTGTATAAAGTTCGATCCGCTTTTTTGCCAGGACGTGGCTGAGCAAAAGTTCGGCGCTCAGCCGAGGCGAATCGATGCTCTTTCTGCCAAGGTATTCGGCGACCCAATTTAGCAGCTTCTGTATCGTCCAGGTATCCATAGTTAGATGGCACCGGGTCGGCGCGCCGATGCCTTAGCAGGTCAGATTCTCAGCGTTCGAAGAACGGAAAGAGCTGCTGCAGTTCGGCGGCGGAGGGCTGGCGCCCGTATTCACACATCTCAAACGCCTCGGCGCAGCGGAGGTTCTTGCCGTTTTCTTTACCGTAAAGCTCAATTAACCTTTGGCGGTACTGGTTGGCGGTGGCTTCGAATCGACCGCGAAAACCGCTGCGCACTTTTTGGTGAGCCGCCGCTCGCTCCTGGTCATTCTTCGGTATCAATCCCTCGTGGCCCGTGACGCAGCCCTCGACAAACTGGGACTCGAGCGCCACCAGGGCGTCGAGCTTCTTGTCTATTACCTGGTCGATTGCCACCACCACGTCCGGCCGGAAGGGATTGGGCTTTTGGAAGCCGTCCCAGAAGTATAGAAACACCGGGTTCTTGGTTAAGTGCGGTACGTCCGGGCAGAAAAATGGGCATATAACCATAAACGCCGCATCCTGCACCAAGACGCCCGTATAGCGGTGGTCCGGATGGTAGTCGTTCGGCCGGTGAGCCATCACGATGTCAGCGTTCCACCGGCGAATAAGCTGTACGATGGTCTTTCGGTTCTCCAGCGTGGGCATCAGCTCGCCGTCATGGTTGTCGAGCACTTCTGTCTCGATGCCCAGGATTTTTGCCGCCTCTTGAACTTCTTTGGTTCGTCGCTGGGCCAGCGGTCCGCCCGCTTCCTTCCAGTGGCCGATGTCCCCGTTTGTGGTGGAGACGAATTTGACGCGGTGGCCCTTTGCCGCCCACATAGCTGCCGCGCCGCCGGCGCGGATCTCGCAGTCGTCCGGATGTGCGCCGAAGCAAATGATGTTCAACCGGCCGGCTTTTTTCGGCTGGGCGTCGCGGGCACGCTCGCCGGCAAGCGGCGACTTGGCCGGCTCACGCTCCGCAGCGGGAACTAACCGCCCGGCAAAGACCAGCACGAATGCCAGCGCAGATGATGCCACAATGATTGAGCCAATAATGTGCTTTTTCATGGTTTGCCTCCCAAAAAGAAAGATAGTGATAACCGGCTGGCTGCGTTTTTGCGCAAAATATAAGGCAGTCCAGCAGAACCAGCCGATGCTGTAGCAGAAATCTCGTGAAGAGTCAATACCTTTGTGGACTCAGCACGCCGCGCAAGGCCAACAGGCCGATCGATTTGAGGCCGTACCTGCCGGAGCGTATGAAGCAGGCAATAGAAGCCTTGACCGGAACGGCTGTGGACAATAGGTGACACGCGGGCCATTGGTTTAAGGGTCACGAGGATATGAGCGGATATTTCCTGTAGCTGGTTTGCTTTTTATCGCTCGGAGGGTAAAGGCACAAAGACCGTCTCTTGTGCTGCCCGTTGGCAAACAGCGGTATTATGCCTGTGTTCTCCGCGGCAAGTTTGACAAAGGGACATCCGTAATCGAATTACTGGACCGCCGAAAGGCCTGAGTTTTGCCGTCGCGCTCGCAGAGGTCTTTGAGTCTCTCATTATAAATTTCTCCTCTGCGGTCCTTGCCTGGGCGGAGGGTCCGCCTGTGGAGGATCATCCGCGCACCGGGGGATTCTCTGCGGTTAAGTAAAGATGCGTCTGCGGGTGCTTAAGAGACTCTAACAAAATGAAAGACGCTCTGGACCTGTCATTCCCGCGCAAGGTTGTCACCCCTGTGAAAACAGGGGCGGGAATCCACTCAACCGATATGGCAATGGATTCCTGCTTCCGCAGGGTACGTGTTTAGCCAACTATGGCAGGCCCATCCACAGGCCCTGTGCCTGCTTACACAGGCGCAGGGCTTGGGGATGCCACACACATATCTTCTCAGTCCTATCGGGTGGCATCCTCAATCCGCCCCCGCCTCTTCTTGTCGAAGACAATGGCGCCAGCCATCCCTTGCGGGAGAGCGTGAGCGGATTGGGGATGGTTTCTTTCTTGGCTGAACACGTACTCCGCAGGAATGACACGACGAATGGTCAGTCTGAGTAAGTATATTCAGGCACTTTTTAGCGTTTACCGAGCGCACTTACACTCATTTTTCAATGGGTTTTTCCACCGGCGGCGGAGTCGGTTTCTCTGTCTTCGGCGCAGCGGTCGTTCCTTTCGCCGGTGTGGTGGGCTGCGGTTGTGACTTCTTGCAGCCACCGAATACGAAAGCCGTAACTGCCAGAGCTACCAGCACTGAGAGGATCATCTTCCTCATGGTCCTACCCTTTCAAAAAGCATTTCGAGCCATACATTCAGCTAACGTTCCAGCGTATTAACGATCCTGAAACGTCCACGAGACTAACGTTGGAAACAGATAGGCGAATTTCTTGTACATCGAAGACAATCACATCACACGTTTGCAGGAAAGTCAAAAGAAAAGTTTAGAACAACCGAATAAAACAGAAGTAAGCCTTTTCTGTGAAGCTGTTATTTTCAGTAGTCCTTGAACCTTCTCATCCATGCCGGCCAGTTTTCGTTTCTTACGCCGCCGGCTTTGGTCCAGGGGCCGGACGTATCGTACCTGCGGTGCCATTTCAGAGTCCACAGCTGCTTCAAGCCGACTTTTCGGACCGAGTTGTCCAGAAATACGGCATTGACGTACCCATCGTGGCGGTCGACACAGAAACGGCGCATAGAATCCCGACAACCGCAGGGGAACGGCCTGGTATCGTCCTGGTTCTGTGCCGGCTGGTCATTATACTTGGGCCACGCGCACCACCACCAACTGTCCAGAAACACAGGTATGTCTATGGCCCCCTTGATGTTCTCGGTCGTCCAGAAGTCCTCGGGGGTGTAGTTGGCGTTGGCAGCAGCGATCCCAATAATCCATGCCCCGCTCTTATCCGCTACCGAAAGCCAACTGTTCATCCCGTAGCTTCCGTGATAAAGCTTATCAACCCTTCCATGTTTGGGCATCAGAGGTCGGAATTTACCCCACGCCCGGAAGGTTGCTCCTACGACTTGATTGCTGACGGGCGAGGCACTACCGGTTGGATCTGCCGACTTAGTGGCCATCGGACAGCAGCGAATGTCCTCAGTGCCCGGCGCGTTCTGGGTCAGCCAGTACATCCAGAACTCCGGTGCAGCCACCTCGCAGAAGCCCTGATTGTGGAGCTGGCCGTCCGCTGTGCTGCTGTAGGCTCTTAAGATGATGCCCCACTGGCGCAGGTTCGATTGGCAAACAACCGCCCTTGCTTGTTGCTTTACCCGCTGTAGAGTCGGCAGTAATATCGCCATCAATAGCGCGATGATGGCTATCACGACCAAAAGCTCGATTAACGTAAATCCGCCATACCTCCGGCGATAAAGCCTTTTCTTTCTCGCATGGCCGGTCTGTTTCCTTCTGCTTCCAAAGGAGTTTCCCACAACCGACGTCTTTCATCCGGAGATGATGCACTCCGCTGCGTTTATCTACGATAATCATAAACCACCCGGTGCGATTAGTCCAAGCTTATATGATGCCCGATATTGATTATTTTTTGCGGCGAAGTATAATCGTAACTTTCGTTTATGCGGCAGGTGTGGTTGGCGCGCCGCTAAAAGGATGTGCCAACCTTAAACTTCTTGGAAGGGATAGAGATTATGAAAGTCGGACAACGGGCGATATTTTCTCTGGCATTGGCGGCAGCACTTCTGACAGGCTGCCAAACCACGCAACAAGTTCAGCGCTTTGGCCGGCCGACTGCGCGGATGCTTGGTCTGAAACTGCAGGACGCCAAACTGGATTATGTCACCGCGCTATTCGAGGTGGAGGTTGACAATCCCTATCCGGAGAGTCTGCCGCTGGTCAGTCTATCCTACAGCCTTACCAGCGACGCTAATATGTTTCTTTCGGCTACTCCTATTACTCTGACGACCGTGCCGGCGAACACAAGGGAGGTATTTACACTGCAGGACAAGATTGTCTATGAGCGTCTGCTGCGGGCGTTGAACGCCAAAGCCGGCTCAACAATCCCTTATCAGGCAGACCTGCGGTTGTGGGTGGACGCCCCAGATGAGGGGTTGGTTAAGCTGCCTTCGAGCAGCCAGGGCCAATTGGCTCTTCCCGGCGCCCCGGAGCTGGCCGTGGGCGAAAAGGTGTACCACGCTTTGGACGTGATATTTGTCCCCACGCCTCAGGATGTCGTGGAAAAGATGCTGGAGCTGGCGGAAGTTAAAAAGAGCGACCTGGTCTATGACCTCGGCTGCGGTGACGGGCGAATCGTGGTAACAGCGGCCAAAAAGTACGGCTGTAGGGCCGCAGGTTACGACCTCGACCCGCAGCGGCTGAAGGAATCGCTGGAAAATGTCCAGAAGAACCAGGTTGGAGACCTCGTTACAATTGAGCAGAGGGACATATTCACGCTGGATTTGAGCCAGGCAAACGTAGTAACGCTTTACCTGCTTCCGAGTCTGAATGTTAAGCTCATCCCGCAGCTGGAAAAGCTCAAGCCCGGCTCGCGGATTGTCTCGCACGATTTTGCAATGGAGGGCGTTAAGCCCGACAAGGTAGTGACGCTTACTTCTGAGCATGATGACACCGAGCACACGATTTATTTGTGGACGGCGCCGCTGAAAAAAGAGCCGAGAGCATCGGGCATCGAGTAACGAGGATCGAGTCTCGCCTAAATGTAGATTTTGTCCATCATTCTGGGAAAGGCAATGCACTGGCGGATATGTTTTTCGCCCGTGAGCCAGGCGATGGTGCGCTCGACGCCCAGCCCGAAGCCGCCGTGCGGCACCGAGCCGTACTTTCGCAAATCCAGATACCAATTGTAGGTTTCCACGTTCAAGCCCTGTGCCTTAATCCGGGCAACAAGCCGGTCGTAGTCGTCCTCTCTGACAGAGCCGCCGATGATTTCGCCGAAGCCGGCAGGAGCGAGCAGATCAAAATTCAAAACCACTTTTTCATTGCCCCTGTCGGTCTTCATATAAAAGGCCTTGGCCTGTGTTGGATACTGGGTGACAAAGATGGGCTTATCGTGCATCTGTGAGATGATGGTTTCGTCCGAGCCGCCCAAGTCTTTGCCCCATTGGAATTCGCTGGCCAATTGCGCGTGCTTGGGATTGTTTTCAATTCTGGTATGGACCTCATCGAGTTCGGAATTAAGCTCGATTAGTTCCGCGGCGTTTTTATCCCGCTTCCATTGTTTTATCTGGCCCTTTTGTTCCTCTTCCAGGGCGGCAATCTTATTTTCCAGTTGCTGCTTTTGATTTTGCAGGTCTTTTAACTGCTGGGCGAGAAAATCTCTGGTTTTTGGCCCGGTGAGAATTTCGACGGCTTGGGTGTAAGTGAGCCTATAGAAAGGCGGCTTGATCCTTTCAAGGGCGGCAATATCGGCGGAAAGCGTTTCGAACTGGCTTCTATTTTGTTGAAGAACCGCAGCCGCTATAAACGCGACAAGATTTTCCGCCAATTCCAGCAGTCCATCAAGGTCGATAAATGCCACTTCCGGCTCGACCATCCAGAACTCGGTAAGATGCCTGCGGGTTTTGCTTTTCTCGGCTCTGAACGTGGGGCCGAAACAATAGACTTTGCCGAAGCTCATCGCCGCCGATTCCAGATACAATTGCCCGGTCTGGGTCAGATGCAAAGGCCTTCCGAAATAATCCACTTCAAAAAGCGTCTGCTGGTCTTCGCCGATTATGGTGGTAAAGATGGGCGTATCGATAAGTGTAAAGCCGTTGTCGTTGAAGAATCGCCGGATTGCGTCAACCACTGTGTGGCGAATTTTTCCGATGCACCATTGGCGCTGTGAGCGAAGGTGCAGATGGCGGTTCTTGAGTAGAAAATCGACGCCGTGCGGTTTGCGCGTGATGGGATAACCTTCCGCCGGGCAGATTATTTGGGCATCGCTAAGGACCAGCTCGCAGCCGCCCACGCTTCTTTGGTCGGCTCGGATGGTGCCGGTAACAGTCAGTGACGATTCCTGGCCGAGATGTTTCAGCTGGTCGAAAAGCTCATCCGGCACTTTGCCCTGCTCGACAACGCACTGGCAGAGCCCGGTGCCGTCACGAACGATTAGAAACTGAATCTTACCGCTGGCACGGCTTTGGTACAGCCAGCCGGCCAGGGTGACTTCTTTGCCCTCGAATTTCCGTAAACTGTCGATGGTAGTGTGTTTCATTTTTTGCACCCGATAATCCCATCTGAAACTTAAACCCCACGTAAAACGTGAACCCCCAGTGAAACTGGGGGCTAAATATTTCACCATGACTATCTTGGCCAGATATTTGCTGTTTCTCCGTACAATGAGAAGCGTTCGCCGTAGTTCATGTACGTGAATTCTTTTTCCGTGACCGGGTCGATCAAGGCTTCTGCCGGCACGCTGGCTCTTATGACATCGAGATCGGCCGGCCAGGCATTATGTTCTATCTGGTATTGTCTAATGCCCACCAATAGTCGCGAACCGCGGCGCAAAGAAAGGGTTCTTAAATATATCTCATGAACTCTGTAATAGGCTGATCCCGGTATGGTTGTAAGCATCTCAACCATGGAACGGTAATTGATTCTGCGAGGTGGCCTGGATTCACTGGGCTGCTTATCCCAGTCATAGTCAGGTTCAGCCATTTCATAGTATTTTTTAAAACTGTTATCAATAAACTCAGAAACCTTTTTCGGTGTGGATGGAAAATAGAACCATCCCAATATGACTCCTGCTTTTGCGTGCTTTCTTTGCCAATAAGTCTTTGGTGGAATCTTTCGTGGAAATTGCCCGCTTGTTATTGCCATACGGCCGCGACTCAGTCTCGCTTTTCCCTCTGGATTTACCTCATGAATAAGGCTGCAAAGATGGTTCTTAGCATATAGTTTCTCAAAATCGAGCATCTTGTGCCAATCAGAGCTCCAGTTATTTCCCAAGTCTGTGAAGGATTCAGATATTAATTGGAGTTGTTTTGTGGTAGGCTCGCCTTCTATCACGAACCGATTAAGTCGCTGTAAACCTAAACTTTCAATTGGATATCCCACAAGGTGGTACATCATCGCAGGCTGTTGATACATGTGATCGGCTATTTTTATAATACACAGATATTTTTCCAGAGCGTCACCGATTCGCCCTTCGGCTATATCGTTGTTCGCAGTCGAGATAAGTAACCGGGTACAATTACGAATCTTGCTCAGTTTCTTTATAGAATCACCGTACGTTACTGGATCGATACTTATCGGAAATTGGCACTTATCACTTCCGGTTGCCTGTATTAGCTTACCTATCGTGTCTTGGTAACTTTTAAGCCATTCGGCCGTTTCCGGATGGTCCTTTGAAAGCCAGAGTTCATCTCTTGACGAAGGAGCTGATCTTGCGAAGAATTTCGGTTCGTTCGGGTCTGGGTCCATCGTCTCAAACAGCTTATCATAAATCAAGGCGGCGTTTTCTTCGTCGGGTACGGCATATTTAGCCTGGAGGGCAGCGAGNNTCTTCGTCGAAGGTATACGGACGCCAATTGGCGTCACCATCCGGCAGAAAAACCCAGGCAGCAAGCACTATTACCGCGGCGGCTGTGGAAAGGCCGAACCATTTTCTCGCCCGTCTCGGCAGGGCGGCGCAGGCCAGAAGAAGCACGATAAGAAACGCCACTATCTTGCCCGGCGCCCGGATAGTAACTGCCGCGATCAGAAGCAGTCCCAGTAGTCCGCAGAGAATCCATCGCAGGATTTCTCTTACAGATATGGGCTTTTTCTTTTCTTGTTTCTGCTCGGCCATTTCACATATCCAGCACTTATGCACGAGCCGTCTTAGTCTTATCCAGCCTTATACTATACATCCCAGAGCGATTCCCGGAAAGCACCTATTCGAAGGTTCCGCCGTTGGCAGTGCTTCCCATTCAATTTGCCTTTTGACATATTCTTGGGGGCGCGATAAACTTTATCTCGTGAAAACAGATAAGCGATAATTAGCAAGTATAAAGTAGGAGGCTAATCTATAGCGATGTTGCCGGTTATAGGATTATCAGGATGAGAAACGATACCCGTTGGAAACAAAGGCTTGAGAACTTCGAGCGTGCATTTCTTTTGCTCCAGGAAGCTTTTAAGAAGGACCCTGCCGAAATGTCCACGCTGGAAAAAGAGGGAGTGATCCAGCGGTTCGAGTACAGCTTCGAGCTGGCATGGAATACGCTGAAGGATTACCTGGTTTATAGCGGCGTGGCGTTCGACCAGATCACCCCGCGGAGTGTCATAAAACAGGCATTTGCCGCCAAGATCATCAAGGACGGCCAGACTTGGATGGACATGCTCGAACAACGGAACCTGATGTCTCATACGTATGACAGCAAGATCTTTGAGGCTGTGTTTAGCAACATTTCGCAGCATTACCTTGTTGCTCTGGAACAGGTGTTCACGTGGTTGAAGGAAGAAGCTCAGCAATAGTGAGATTCGGCCTTGAGCCCAAGGCCTTACAACTCATCGGCGAAGTCTTTCACCGGCACCCGGAGGTCCACACGGTAAAGATCTTTGGCTCTAGAGCTATAGGCCGCTTTGAGCACTATTCAGATGTGGATTTGGCCTTGTCGGGAGACCTAAACCTGCGCCTGATAGGTCAGATCTTGCGGGAACTCGATGAACTACCGCTGCCCTATACCTTTGACGTCAAGGCGTATGAGGGAATCAAACACCCTTCGCTCAAACGCAACATTGACGAGTTCGGAAAAACCCTATATGCGATTGATAGCGGCGTGTTTTCGATACCGGAAAATGGCAACTGTCCGCAATAGACCAGTAGACCCCATACAGGTTCACATCATGCATGCTTGATATTCTCCTGGATAAAGGGGAGTCTATTCTGCTATGTACGACCGTGTCCTGAATCGAATGCGAAAGCTTGTGCTGGAACGGCGATACATCGTGACTGCCCATGCTTACGATGAGATGGCCGCTGACGACTTCGCTGTTTGGGACGTCGAGAGCGCAATCCTGACGGGGAAGATCGTAGAGCGACAGAAGGACCGGGTAGCATCCGAAAAACAAGTATCGTCTTCGGGGGGAGATTTTAAATGGATCATCCTTGGAAGTCGTGGCGAAGTTCGGTGCCACAGGCAAACTGGTTGTCATAACCGTCTATAATTTTTGAGAGGTGCGTATGATTTGCGATTGCTGTGGTAAGAAGGGAGCCGTGACGAAGCACGTAACGCGAAGTTTCGGCAGGGGCAAAGGCATCCTGGTGATTGAGAATGTGCCTATGGTCGTCTGTCCCCACTGCGGCCAGAATTATTTCACGGCAGACACATTGCACGAACTGGAAAGGCTAAGGCTGCACAAAAAGGGCGTAGCAGTCCAGCGTGTAGCCCCGGTAATCAGGTATGCGTGAGGTCAAAATGGCCAAACCGTGCGGGAGCTCGATGAATTGCAGACTTCGCCGTAGCTACGTCTGCTTGCGAAGGCGAAACCGCTGCCCTATACCTTTGACGTCAAGGCTTATGAGGCGATTAATCATCATCCGCTCAAACGCCACATTGATGATTTCGAGAAAATCCTGTATGGGACTAACAGCAAGATGTTTGTGATAACGGAAATCGATGACTGGGTTTATTGTACCTCTTTGCCGAACACGTTATCGAGTTCAGAGTGCATACTTATTATTCGATATAAAAGAAGATGAAGATACATCTCAAAAAACTGATAGCACGATATTTCAATAGCTGCTGGCTGCCAGCTCTGGCCGCATTGGTAATTTTGGCGTTTTTTATGATTACTGGATTATCATCACCAAGATGTAAATCTCTCGCCATTGTCTCAATGGGATTGTTAATCATACTTGGATTCTTGATTATTGGCATTCTAGCAGCCTCTATTTGGAATATGATCAAGAGGCGGTTTGTGAAAGGATTCATCAATTTTTTAATGCTGCCATTGGTAGCCGCGTTTTCGATATTTGCCATTGGATTCCTTATAGTCTTCTCGATGTTGGGTCCCAGTGAGGACGGTTTTGCCGATGAGCTCACGATACCCGGCAATATCGATGTTTCAGAACCACTAAATGAACTTCAAAGATCTCCGGGTGGACCAGAGGATTCTTTTCAGACCAGATTATTGGCAGCACTGCAAACACAAAGCAATGGCGATCCTTCCGTGACGGCAATGGTGGATTCTCTTGCCAGGCTGCGGAAGGGGGCACCGGATGTTCTATTCTGTTACCTCGCGACCAGCCCTTCGTGGCGAGTATTTGAAGAGCGCGGCTCTGTCTTTGCAACTCGAAGGTGGATGATTGGATCGCAGTGGCGATACGACCTTCACGGCTATTATTCAAGTCATGATCTGAACATTTGGCGGGATACGGACATACCAGATTTTCAGTCACGTGTCACAATAGGACTGTCCGGTAAACCATGGGCTCGCATATCTCGTGATTCGACGCAAATGACGCGAGACCAGACCAAACATCTGACACTTTCGGGAAGTAACTCAATACTTATCAGTCATTGTATAATCACTGTGGAAGATCTGACTCTGGAGATATTTGAACAATCCGATGCTGAAGAAAGACGCCTGACGAAGGCAGTCCTGGCATATATAGATGAAGAACTGCGCCCCCTAACAGAGTCACCGGAATGGATGACAATCCGAAAGATTCTTCCAACAGGTAGTATAAAGCATGGCGAGCCATCATTGGAATTGCGAAACTCATTCCAACCCGGAATTTATGATTCAGTAATTTGGGCCAATCCAGGTGAGCCGGGCATGCTTTACCTCAAAGCACTCGAAGTAACGCGAGGTACTGCTTTATCTGTGCATGAGTTGAAAAAATATTCTAATGAATGGATTGGATGGTCAGATGATCCCTCCGAACTATTCTTCTCGAATACTCTTTTCACCATTAACGAGGGAGATTGGGGCAAACCTTACGCAGCCCGTTTTGAAGTGTGGTTTGTGCCAGACTCTGGTCAGCCCGAGCGAAGACTTATGGAAAAGATTTTCAAAATAGAAGGATGGCAAAGATAGGGATCATCCGATGACTTAACGGAGGACGTTAGTTCGTTTCAAATCGAGTGCATGGGAAACTCGGGGACGCCTACTGGGTTCTGACTCACAATACTATAGACCACTCAGCACTAAACGCTGTACGCTCGTTATATGTCCAGCTTGTCACGCAGGTGGCTCAGAATTTGGCTGGTTGAGACTCTTACCTGCTCCATCGAGTC
>JAFNGF010000337.1 GCA_017885385.1 Planctomycetota bacterium | reverse complement strand
AGCGATTGGCGCGACGAGCAGTGGGTTTTGGGCTACGGGCTATATGTGAACACGATAGTTTACGCATACTTACGGCTTTTTGGCCGGGATGAGCAGGCGGCAAATCTACGCGAGGCGATGGGCCGATTCACCATAAAGGGCGAAATGCAGCAACGACACGTGCACGAAGGATTGACGCTCAGGCACAAGCCGTATTACGCACTCTGGTCATACAAGGTCTATAGGAGCGAACGCTTCGACCTGCTCGGCAATTCTTTGGCAATTCTTACCGGCATAGCATCACCTTCCAGAGCCAGAGACCTCGTTTTGTGGATAGAGACAGAGTGCGCAGCATTACGCAGGAATGAAGATTTGGCTGTCGAGCTTCCGCCCATTCTATTCCCTTATATTAGGCCTGATGACCCGGACTGGATGCCCCGGTATAAGAGGTACAATCAGCCTGGTGAATATCATAACGGCGGAGTCTGGCCTTTCGCGTGTGGATTTTACGTAGCGGCTCTGGTTGCCGCCGGCAGGAGTCAGCTTGCCCGGAGAAAGCTGGTCGCACTTACAGAGCTCATTCGACCGGCCCGCCAAGTCCACCAGGAACGGATTGAGTTCGGCTTTAATGAATGGCTGCGGGCACAGGACGGTACTCCGCAGGGCGAGGACTGGCAGAGCTGGTCCGCGGCGATGTACCTGTATGCCGCCACATGCGTCGAGCGCGGACACACTCCCTTCTTCGATGAATTGCCGTCTACCTAAGTAAGTGTCCATCAGGAGCTGTTTTTTCTTGACAGCAGCAGACAAAAGTGATTGATTACAGTGGAAGATGACTGGACCGTCATCCAAATTAACCGCAGAGAACGCCGAGATCGCCGAGAAGGAATTTAGATTCGTAAACTCCGCCGGCTCTGCGAGTTCGGCGGTAAAAATTAAGGAGTTGCGCCATGGCAAAGAAGAAAGTCGTGAAGGGTCTATGGTCAAAGGCCGACATCAATACTCTGGCAAGATTATTCCCGAAGCACGCCACTGCTGAAATAGCCACTAAGCTCGGCCGGCCTACCGAAGCGGTAAAGAAAAAAGCATCCAGGATGGGACTTCGCAAGTCAAAGGGATATATGAAGTCTCTTGGCCGGGCATAAGTCAAGACGGAATACAGAATGGAATCCTTCGACAGGCTCAGAGCCTGCCCTGAGCCTGTCGAAGGGACGGCGTCTGCCCCGCGGCCAGCGCAGCGAGCTGTGGCAAAAAATTGAGAGCTCTGACTGTTTGCCGTGCCTCCCGTCTTCGTTTGCGCAGCACCAATTCCAGTGCAAAATGCTTGACATCCGCTGACATCGCGGTTATGGTTGCCGGAAAAGGTTGAGTCTTGACCGCAGAGAGTGCTCAGAGCGCAGAGTAAAATTTGAGGACAGAGGACAGAAGACAGCAATCCGTTCTCCGTCCTCCGTTCCGCGAACTCTGCGGCCTCGGCGGTAAAAATTGAGGAGTTTGACTTGAGAGTCCTTTCCGGCATACAACCATCCGGGCGGCTTCATATAGGCAACTATTTCGGCGCGATGCGCCAGCACCTGCAGCTCCAGGCCGACCACGACTGCTTCTATTTTATCGCCGACTTCCACGCCCTTACAAGCAATCCTAAGCCTGCCGACATTGCCCGCTATACGCCCGATGTAGCGATGGATTATATCGCCCTGGGCCTGGACACCAATAAGACCGTCTTCTGGCGACAATCCGACGTGCCCGAGGTGACGGAGCTGGCGTGGCTGCTTTCCTGCGTGACCCCGATGGGACTGCTGCAGCGGTGCGTAAGCTTCAAGGATAAGGTCGCTCAGGGACTGGCACCGAATCATGGCCTTTTTGCCTACCCTGTCCTTCAGGCCGCCGACATCCTGATTTACAAATCGGATTTGGTGCCGGTAGGCGCCGACCAGAAACAGCATATTGAGGTCACCAGGGACATCGCCGGGCGGTTCAACAACGATTACGGCGTGGTCTTTACGATACCGGAAGCGCACATTATCGAGTCGGTGGCGGTTGTCCCCGGCACCGATGGGCGAAAAATGAGTAAGAGCTACGACAACACCATCGAGATATTCGAATCGGAAGAAAGCCTGCGAAAGAAGATTATGAGGATCGTGACCGACTCTACGCCGGTTGCCGAACCCAAAGACCCCGACAGGTGTAACGTCTTTGCCCTTTTGAAGTTGTTCGCCCAGCCGCAAGAGCTGGCCGATTGGGAAAACAGATACCGTAGCGGCGGCACCGGCTACAGCGATGCCAAAAAACGCCTGGCCGAGCTAGTGATAGACTACTTCAAGCCCTTCCGCGAAAAAAGAGCCGAGCTCGAACATAACCCCTCCTACGTTAGAGAGGTTCTTGCCGAGGGCGCCAGGCGTGCCGCAAGCGTGGCTGTTGAAACTCTCACGGCAGCCCGAAATGCCGTGGGCCTGGGAGCGCACTATGGCCGATAAGCTCATTACAATCGCACGTTTCACCGACTATATCAAAGCCGAGATGGCCAAACAGTTGCTCGATGATTTTGAAATCAAATCAGTTGTAATAGGCGAAAAGTTTGGGTTGCCGTATCCGATTCCTTCTCTAACAAGACTGCAGGTTGTCGAAAGCCAGGCTAAGCGAGCACTGGAAATCTTGCAGTCTGAAAGTAAACCTGTCGATGCGCCGCCCGATGATGAACAGGAGCAATAGTTGGTCGATTATCGTGTAAATCTCGAGATATTTGCAGGGCCGCTGGATTTACTCCTGTATCTGGTCCGAAAAGAAGAGGTGGATATCTACGATATTCCCATCGCAAGGATAACGGACCAGTATATCCACTACATCGAGATGCTCAAAAGCCTTGACATCGACCTCGCCAGCGACTTTTTGGTGCTGGCGGCAACACTGATGGAGATAAAATCTGCAATGCTGCTGCCGATAGCAGAGCCGGACCAGCTGCAGGAGCAGGACCTGGCAGACCCGCGCGCCGAGCTTATTCGCCAGCTCCTTGAGTACAAAAGGTTCAAAGACGCCGCCAATCTGCTTGAGGCCGCAGCAGACGAGCACGGCCAGCGATTCTGCCGTCCGGACAGCGTGATCGAACGACTAAGACCCGATGCGGAGCCTGAGCTTGACATTGAGCAGGTGAGCATCTGGGACCTGCTGGAAGCTTTTGACTCTATCTGTAAGGCCACCGGCGCAATCACCGATACAAGGCTCATCAAAGATGATACGCCTATAGACCTGTATCAGATCGAGATTCTTCACCGTCTGCAAACCGAAGGCCCGATGCCCTTTAAGCGGATATTCGAGTCTAAGCCCAGCCTTGTGGCAATGATAGGGCTGTTCCTGGCACTTTTGGAGCTAATTCGAGCGAGACTGGTCTGGGCCGAGCAGCCGGAATCTGCCTGCTCCGCCGAGCCTGCTCCGCCGCAAGCGGCTGCCAAGGGCGGATCGGCTGACATTTACTTACGGCCGTTGACCGATGAGCCCCCTGAAGAGATCGTGCACAAGGCCGTTTTTGCCATTGCCGAGGCGCCGCCGATTCCTATCGCCGAGTTGCCGCCGAAAAGCAGGCAGCCGGTCTCGTCGGACGTGCAAGAATCCGAGAAACTATAATCCGCCAGCCAGCAAACCGGTGGTGAAACCGCCGGCTAAATATTTAGCCCCCGGTTTTACCGGGGGTTGCGCCTTGGCCGGTAGAATAACAGAAAGATGCCGCATAAAATTGTCAGTAAAAGGCAACTCTCGCAGGACATTTTCACCGCCGAGATTGAAGCCCCGCTTATCGCACAGGCGAGAAGTCCGGGGCAATTCGTCATTATCAGCATAAATAACCAATACGCCGAGCGCATACCTCTGACCATCGCGGACGCCGATGCTGGAAAGGGTACTATTCGCCTTATTTGGCAGCGAGTCGGCAAAACCACCGCGGAACTAGCCGACCTGCAGGTCGGCGACGAAATCGCCAATATCTCCGGCCCCCTCGGCAGACCCACACGTATCGAAAACTTCGGCACCGTGGTCTGCGTGGGCGGAGGTATCGGTAGCGCACCCCTGCTGCCCATCGCTAAGGCCCTGAAAGACGCGGGCAACAAAATCATCAGCATCATCGGAGCACAAAGCAAAAACTTGCTGATCCTCGAAGATGAATTCCGCCGGATTTCCGATGAGCTGATAGTCACCACCGACGATGGCTCATACGGGCGAAAGGCTTTGGTGACCGAACCGCTGAAGGAAGTCTGTCAGCGCAAGGCCAAGCCGGACCGGGCTTTTGCCATCGGCCCCGCCATAATGATGAAATTTTGTGCCGAGGTGACACGGCAATTCGACATCCCTATCCAGGTTTCGCTCAATACCATTATGGTCGACGGCACCGGGATGTGCGGCGGCTGCCGGGTCGAAATTGACGGCAAACCGAAATTCGTCTGCGTAGACGGCCCGGAATTCGACGGGCACAAAGTAAACTTCGATTTGATGATAAAGAGACTAAACGCTTACAGCAGCCAGGAACAGCAGGCCTACGAACACTACAAAAAGTTTAGCCGTCGCCGGCACGGCGACGGTCCAGGATGGACAACGGACAACGGATGAGAGGTGACAATATAACGACGGAAGAACAAAGACGCCAGCTTCTTGAAGAGCTTTTTGAAAAGAAAAAGGCCGGCAAACTTACGCCTGCTGAGAGGTTCAAAATCCCGCCTCAACCGATGCCGGAGCAGGACCACAACGACAGGAGACACAATGTCAACGAAGTGGCGTTGGGCTGCACTGAAACCGCGGCTCGGCTGGAGGCGCTGCGCTGTCTCCAGTGTAAAAATGCTCCATGTATCAAGGGCTGCCCGGTACAGATAAGAATAAAGGACTTTGTCGCGGCTATCGCAGACGGCCGGTACGAAGAAGCCCTGGATATCATAAAAGAAAACTCGCTCTTGCCCGCCGTTTGTGGCCGGGTCTGCCCCCAGGAGGTTCAGTGTCAGCAGACGTGCACTGTGGGCGTCAAATTTAAGGACCCGACCAAAGCCGTCTCCATAGGTCGGCTGGAAAGATTTGTCGCCGACCACGGTTTAGCTCCCCGCGTTCGCGGGGACAAGCTTGCCCCTGCGGAAGCAGGGGCCGGCACCGCGACGGATGAAGGACCGGGGACGAGTTTAGCCGTCGCCCCCCAGACCGGAATGAGGGTCGCCGTGATCGGCTCAGGTCCAGGCGGCATCGTCGCCGCCGCCGATACCAGAAGAGCCGGACACGATGTTACTATATTCGAGGCCTTTCACAAACCGGGCGGAGTAATGGTCTACGGAATCCCTGAATTTAGACTGCCCAAGGCAATCGTCCAAAAAGAAATAGACACCGTTACGAAAATGGGCGTCAAAATCATCTGCAATTTCATTGTCGGTAGAACAAGAACTATTGAGCAGCTAATGAACGAAGATGGCTACGATGCGGTCTACATCGGCGTCGGAGCCGGCCTGCCGACTTTTATGGGCATTGAGGGCGAATCCCTTATCGGCGTGTATAGCGCCAACGAATACCTCACTCGCGCAAATCTTATGAGGGCCTACGACTTCGGCAAGAGCTCCGACACCCCCATTGCCCGCCCAAAGAAGGTCGCGGTCATCGGCGGCGGCAACGTGGCTATGGACTCGGCCCGAATGGCTGTCAGACTCGGCGCCGAAAAGGTATATCTGGTCTACCGAAGAACCGAAAACGAAATGCCCGCCCGAATCGAAGAAGTCCGGCACGCAAAAGAAGAGGGCGTTGAATTTCGCATATTACAAAGCCCCAAAAGAATAATAGGCGACGAAAATTGCCACGTTGTCGGCATTGAATGTCTAAAATATCGCCTGGGCGATCCCGATGCATCGGGACGACGAAGGCCCATTCCCATCGAAGGCTCAGAGTTTACCATTGATCTGGACGCTGTGATAATAGCGATCGGCAATGTTGCCAATCCATTGATCCGCCAGACCACGCCTGCTCTTGCGTTCAACAAGCGGGGAAACATCATCGTTGACGAAGACTGCAAGACCTCGATGGAGGGCGTTTATGCCGGTGGTGACATCGTCCTGGGTGCAGCCACGGTAATTTTAGCTATGGGCCAGGGCCGGATTGCCGCCGCCGCGATAAACGAGTACCTGGCGAGGAAGAAGGAGACAGCAAAACAGCCGACAGACCGGCGGCTAAATATTTAGCCCCGCGTTTTACGCGGGGTTCTTATCAAGTTAATGCGGATTTTCGTACCAGATAACGCCCAGGCCGACGCCATCCCCTCGACTTCGCTCGGGACAGGCCTGACTTTCTTCGGTGGTTAGCATATCAAGGTCGTCGTCTCCATCCAAGTCTAATAGCTCAATGCGGTCGTATTTAATTCCAAGTTTGTCGCCGCTAATATCATGATGTATCCATTTGGAATCTGTCACAGCGTTTTGGTATGACAGCCAGCCCACGCCGTGTTTTCCGCGGGCATTCTCACACGTAAACACTATGTCCTTTCGCCCATCTTTATCAATATCGCCTACCGCAACGGCTTTTGTCGTTCCAGCGCTATCGGGCAGGGCAATTTCATGCTGCTGCCACGACAGCCCAGTCGCATCAAGTCGGCGAATATACAATATGCTCTTTGGCTTGACCGCAACGACAATGTCGTCCAGCTTGTCATCGTCCAAATCAGCTATTTCCATAAACATAGCTTCCACACCTGTGGCGCCGATGAAGTGATTTTTCCACGGCTGATACTGAGCGGGGCCGGTTCCAGGGTTCTGGAGCCAGCGACAGCCGCGCATTGGCCCGAACCTGTCGCTGATAGCAACATCAAGATCGCCGTCGCTATCCATATCAGACAGAATAATGGACATAATCCACCCGGCGGGACAAATCGGATGCCATCGATAATCGGAAACAGATCTCGGTTTCGCCGGCGCTTCGAGCCAGCCGATCTGCGCTGCCGCGTCTTTGCCGCCCGCCACGATGTCGATGCCGTACTTGCCATCGACCTCCATAGGAGCAGCAAACATCCATCTGGTCAGCCCATCGCACGCAGGAAAGACCTCCGTCCGCCACCCGGCAGGATTCAAATAATCGCTCTTATCCGGCGGCGCCCAATGTACGAATAGCCTCTTGGTGCCGCCCTGGCAGGAGCTTATAACATCGACGGCACCGTCACTGTCAAGGTCGACAAAGACGGCGTCTTCGACCGACGGTGTTTGCCCGACCGTAACTGCCGGCCAGCGCTGCCTTACGCCGGCATAGCCAGGATGGATGTAGACCCTCGTGACGCCTCCTTGTTCCCAGCCTGTAGTGACATCCATAAGGCTGTCGCCATTTACGTCAGCCAGCCTGACCCCGTCAGCCCCTCGTGAAGAGCTATCAATTATGTGGAGCGCCCACGGCCCATCAACAGCGGCGTTATCCCGCTCGGATGCCGCAACCAGGATGCTGCCAGTGACACACAACCAGGCGATACAAACCGCCATTCTTGGCCAAATGGTCATAAAAATCCCTTGCGCAGCGGGGTCACTTGATTTCCTCGTCGATCCAGCCAATAAGCTCTTCGACCTCATCGAGAGTAATATCGCCCATGTGTGCGATGCGGAAGGTCAGCTCTTTTAGTTTGCCGTAGCCGTTGCCGAAGAGTGTGTTGTGCTTCTGCTGGACGGCCTTTATCACCTCGGCGACGTTAATGCCGCGGGTATTCTTGATAGTCGTAAGGGTATTTGAGGCGTATTTTTCCTCGCAAAATAGCTCGAATTTTTCTTTAGCCCAGCCTCTTACAAAATCGCCCATTTCTCTGTGACGTTTCCATACATTTTCCATGCCCTCTTTGAGAATTTTGGTGCACTGATAGTGAAGGGCCATAATGTGAGGGATACTGGGCGTAGTGGGGGTCTGATTCTGCTCGGCCTTTTTTGCAAATTCCTGGAAGTCGAAATAGTAGCCTCGGCCGGGCACACTTTTGCTTTTTTCCAGAGCCCGATTGCTGACCGCCACGACCGCCAGACCTGGTGGAATGGCAAAAGCCTTTTGCACGGAGGCAACTACTATATCCCAGCCCAGCTCGTCGAATTTTAGGGGCAATCCGACCATGCCGCTGACCGAATCTACAAAGACCAGCACATCAGGATACTTTTCTTTCATCATCCGGCTGATCTGGTCGACCGGATTCATCAAGCCCGTGCTTGTCTCGTTATGAATCAGGGTAATGGCGGCGAATTTGCCGGTGGCGAGTTTCTCGTCAATCATCTCCGGCAGAGTCGGCTGTCCCCACTCGGCTTTCAGCAGCTCCACATTTCTGCCGCAGCTTTTGGCGACATCAGCCCACTTTTCGCTGAACGCCCCGCAGCAGGTGCACAGAACGACCTCGTCGGGAGCCACGCAGTTGCGAATCGATGCTTCCCACCCGCCGGAGCCGGAAGATGTAAATAGAAAAACATTTTGCCTGGTGAAAAGAATCTTCTTGAGCATGTCGGTGGTTTCAGCATGCAGCTGAGCATACTCTTTGCCGCGATGTCCCAGCGTGGGACGTGCCAGCTGCTGCAAAACATCGCTGTTGACCTTCACCGGCCCAGGGATAAATAATCTCGGCGGGTTTCTCCAATCTGCCATACTTGCAATCTCCGATACAAAAACTATAGTTTCTGGATAGTTAAGCCCGTATACATCTTCGGATAAAAGTAAGTTGATTTCGGCGGCATTCTTTCGCCGGCGTCTGTAACCACTTTCAGCTGCTGCATTTTAATCGGGTTCATAAAGAAAACCACCTGTTTCTGCCGGGAGTGAACCTGACTGATTGCGTCATCTATTGCTTCAGGCGTATCTTTCATGTACTCAAGATTCTCGCCCTTTGCCAGTTTCTCCTGGTCGATGCCCAGAAGTCTTTCCAGGACAAGCTTGTGAAGGATAGAAGCGTCAAGCGTCCTCCAGGCGGCGCTTTTTTCCGGCGCAGCCGAATCCATAGCCTGCGTATTTTTGAGGATAGCCAGGTAAAAGCAGCTTTCCCCTGCGTAAATGCCAAACGCGGTTTCATTATTACCGTACTCGGCCTTCATCATCTCAAACATCTTTTGCCTTGCCCGAGCTTCGCCGGTGGGCGAACTAAATGGCAGCTCTGTAACTTCAAAGTCCTCTTCCAGCTCGGCAATTAGCCGGTCGATGTCAAAATCCTCCAGATTGCCGACAAGGCGATGGGTAGCCAAAACCTTCAGCCCGTCCTGGCACATATTGACAAATGCAAGCATCTGATACATAGCTTGCGGATTATTGCACTCTTTAGAGTAGTGAAGTCCGGTAGTATAACGGTGATGGCCGTCCGCAATGATGCAGGTTTTATCGCTCATCATCGTTGCTATCGCGTCTATGTCCCGTTTGGCGGTTATGGCATAAACACGATGCCGCACGTTGTCATCGTTCACAAAGTCGATAAGCGGCTGCTGCGTGGCGAGCTTTTCGATGATTTTCTCGGCGATTTTCTGCTGATCTTCGTAAAGCATAAAAACCAGGCCGAATCGTGCTTCGGTCGCCCTTTTCAGCTTGAGCCGGTCGATCAACGGCTCATTAAGGATCTGTTCGTGCGGCCTAACGCACCCCGGCGGGCCAAAATCTTCGAGCTTCGCCAGCGCTATGAAATTCAGCCGTCGAAGTGCGGCCCCTGCCAACTGAAAGTCCTGGACGTACGCGTAGACAGCCTCGGTCGAATCCTGCTTCAGGGCGCCTTCTTTTATCCAGCGCTTAAAGTACTGGGCCGCCCTTGTGTACTGGTTGTTGCTGTCATTGTCGGATGGTTCTGTTTTGCCTTTGGTTATATGCACGATATTGTACCGGCTCCTTTGATAAAGCCGCCGCTGCTGCGAAGGGCCAATGACATCAAAAGGCGGAGCGATACACTTACCCACATCACCCACTACGGCTGGGTTAAATCTGAAGGCTTTGAACGGCTTAATTTCCATATTTTGCCACAGAGAGCACAGAGAGCTCAGAGTAATTATTCTATTTTTTTATCTCTGTGAGCTCTGTGTCCTCTGTGGGTCCTTTTTTGCATACCGTATTTCGTATCTGGCATTCGGTATTTGCTGCTCGATACCGGGCATTGGCTTCTGGCCGATTCACGTGTAATGGGACTCGAGAAATTTAGAACGCCAAATACTACCGTAGGCGCCGCAGATTGTCAAACCTGACTGTGCAAGGTTCGGCACTTTATTTGGGCGGGCGTAGATACTGGGCGTTTCCCCGATGCTCGATGCTGGATGCTTGATGCCCGACCAGGATGGGGGATCGAGAATCGTGGAGACCTGGCGGCAAGGTCCTGCACAGAAAGAGGGCAGCCGAGATCACGGGGCTGCCGCCCGGCTGTGGATGCGAACATCGTCAAGCAGGCCGGACCAGAAACTGCCCGGGCTAAGATTACCCTCCGCGCCAATGTACAAGCCGCCGGTTGAGCCAGCCAAACCAGACTGTGTGTCTTTGGCAACCTCTACATCATCCACGTATAAGATTCGGTCGTCTTGGCGGCCCGTTATTCTCCGAGGCCGTGATTATTGACGGCGATTGGCACCGGGTGGGCCTTACCTGGGACGGCTCCACAAGAATCTTATACGTGGATGATGTAGAGGTTGC
>JAFNGF010000336.1 GCA_017885385.1 Planctomycetota bacterium | reverse complement strand
CAAGTGTCACGGTAGGCGTGGTAGTTTTTGTGGGTACAGTCGTTGTCGTGCATGATTACTGTGGATGCCCAGTAATTGATCATTGCGGGGATATTGACGTTGTCGAACACGAAGGTATTCCGGTTGGGATTGGTAGTGTTTATGCCGGCGGCCAAAGCCAGGAGATCGCCGGCGTCTTCATTCAAACGGGTCTTTTTACTATGGACGCCTTCACCGTCTATCTGTCCATTTTGCAGGTCGTCATACATTTTGTATAGGGCACCATCGGGGTCGAGACCGTTTCGCCGCAGCAGATCTCGGTCCGGCTGCTCGANNTTGAGGTTGAATTCGTCCACGCGTGGAAGGTTCGGGTCGAAGCTAAAATGATGCCCGTCGTTAAATTCGAACTTTCGCCCGTGAGTGGTGTTGCCGCCGCGTAAGCGAACAAAAACATTGTCGTAAAACTCGTTAAGATAAAACACCGAAGCCCGGGTGCCTGTGCGGGTCCCTTCGGCGCTGGTATTCTGGACGAAGTACTGCAATACCGGCAGCTTAGAATTGATAGATGGATCGCGTACGACAGTGCCGAAGTATTCGGGCGATTGTCTTGTGCCGTCTTTTATGAGAAAGAGAGGGTTGATGGAAGGACTGCCCTTGATATCAGCGGAGACCACCTTCCAGCGGACCATATCACCGGGGCCGTATGCAAAGAAAGGAATGATGCCCGTGTAAATGCCATCGTCCGCCACGGTATCGCCGACCGTTCCGTTGTCCACCATGGGCACCGCGAGGTCCTGGCCAAAATTGACACGATAAAACAGCATTACCACAGCGACCGGATCAAACGTTTCGGTCACCTTAGCCGTGACAATCAGGTCATCGCTGTCACCCGGTTGCGGCGGATTCTCGGTGACGTTACGGATAGCCGGTCCGAGGTCCGTGACGATTCCGCCGTTGATACCGCCGGGCGTCGGGTTGAAAAAGTACCCTTCTAGCACGGACGACAAATCAACCGTGTGGGTCCTGTTCACAGTGAGCTTTGGCAGTATCAGAAAATCAGAACTATTCGCACCTTTGTTTAGGCCGTGGATTGCCAGCACATTCGTGCCAATCTGAAGATAATCTATGTAATCGTCCGGAAGGGGAAACTCTTCAAAATTTACAGCCGCACTATCGGGGTGGTCAGCGGTAGCAACGGAGTCCCATTGGGGGCTTGCCGGCGCGTTGGCCGAAGCTACAGGAGAGCCGTTGAGGTAGGCAATAAATCCGTCGTCGTACTTCATCAGCAGCTTGAGTTGCTCCAAGCTGCTAAGATCGTCTATCACAAAGGGGATGCGAATATAACAGGCGCCGTTCTTGTTGTACATCTGGGCTNNCCTCGGCAAAGTCTCTGTAAGTCCAGCTCAGACCAAGCGAGGCGTCCGTAGGTATCAGTGCCTTTGCGTTTGTGGACTCCGGCACAAGCACCAATGTAGTGCTCGTGCCGCTTTTAGTACCTATGCCGTAAGAGATGTCGCCGAATTGCTGCGGGTACTTGTAGGCGTGCGCGATTGTCTTGCCGTCGGGCTTCACCAAGGCCAGGAAGCCCTCGCCGCTACCGAGCTGGAAATTGGTGTGCAGCTGGCCATCGGGACTGTCACGATCTTTGCCTGAGGCGAAAATTGTTTTGAGCTGGCCGGGGCCAAGCTGGACAGACGGCAATTCCCACCGGGTCAGATCATCGGCGTCATCGGTCAGATGCCAGCCATCCAGATTGACGCCCGTGTCCGCCAAATTATAAATCTCGATCCAGTCGGAAGAGTCGCCGTCTTCGTCCAGGAGATCTCCTGCGCCCAGCGGCGGCTTACTGCCGTTGAGTGCCATGAATTCGCTGATGACCACGGCATAATCTTTTTCGAGCCAGTTGTCGGCCAACAGAGCAAAGTCAGCCGCGTCCACATCGTCGTCGCCGTCCAGGTCGGCTGGGTTGTCTGTGGCACCGAGCCAGTGCTCAGCCAAGACACTAAGGTCTTCCAAATTTACTTGGCAGTCCCCGTTGAAGTCGCCTGCGGGACATTTGGCCTTGGCAGTGCCGGCCAAGGACACAGTCAATATCAACGCAAGCAGCGGGATTCTTACGGCTGAGGGTGCTGCATCTATCATAATAGTCACGCTCAAAATTCGAATTATTCTAACATAAATGGGGGTGCTGAGTCAATAGACGTATGCGGCACAATCGCCCAAAGATTGTAGAACGATTTTTCAGGCTTGTTCCCAGCTGCTGGCTGCTGAGCTCAGCCTCAGCAGTCTGGGCCTTCTTCCAGCGAAATTCTTTGACTTGGAGAGCGAAAACGTTATAATGAAAACTTGTCCTGAGCGTCTTATGTAGGTAGGCAGCGAAGCTGGTCTATGGTATGATTGCACTGCGTCAAGGTACGGAGGATGACTCAGACGACGCGTAGAATGTCCCGTATCTAATGTTGAGCTGTGTTCGTGCTACACCGTGTGCGTACCGAACGGGTATGCGAACTGTGTTACGAGCCCGTTTGGTTTATGGGAAGGTGCGAAACAAATGGGAAAGTCAATTCTACTGATTCCTGCGTTGCTGTTAGTTGGAGCTGCACCGGCAATGGCCGAAACGCGCCGGGTGCCAGCCGACTATGCAACTATTCAGCAGGCAATCAACGACTGTAATGACGGAGATGAGGTCATTGTCGAGCCAGGCACGTACTACGAAATCATCAACTTCAGTGGCAAGAATATCGTCGTCACCAGTACCGACCCTAACGATCCCGCAATCGTGGCCAGTACCATTATCGATGCCGACAGCGAGGGCAGCGCAGTGACTTTTGAAAATGGAGAGAGCGCCGATGCGGTACTAACTGGCTTCACTATCACCGGCGGATTCGGGACAGCCGACACTTCGATTCCGGAGGCGGGCTATCTCTTTTGGGGAGCTGGCGTTTATTGCCTGAATGCTTCGCCAACAATTACACGTAATGTAATTGTCAATAACAACGGCCCGTTAAGGATAGAGGCAGATCAGCCTCTCGCGTTAAGCTATGGAGGGGGAATCGCGACTGTTACGTCCAATCCGACTATTACCCACAACGTTATCAAGAACAATTCTGCGTACGCTGGTGCTGGAATAATAGTATACCTGGGAGATGCACAGATTAGAAACAATCTGATATACGACAACTCGGCGTGCGTCGGCGGCGGTGTCGTCCTGCTATATGGCGGGCGCTTGATTAACAACACTATTGTCGGTAATGATTCGAGCAAGACCATCGACGGCCAAACCGGCTTAGCAGGCAATGTTTACGCCGCATCCGAACCTGAGCTCGGTCCGTGCCTGGTAGTAAACAATATAATCTGCAATGCCAAATCCGGAGGTGGAATATATTCAGTTGATACTGGCCAAGGCTTATTTGCGTTTAACGATGTCTGGAACAATTCTCCGGGTAACTATGCTTTACAGAATCCTGAAACCGGCGAGCTCACTTGGGATGGGCCGGCTGACAAAACGGGAAAGGATGGAAATATCTGCGAGGATCCGCTCTTTGTCAACCCGCAGGGTAAGGATTATCACCTGCAATTGGACTCTCCGTGCATAAGTGCCGGTGACCCGGCTTTTATTGCCTCGCCGGGTGAAACCGATATCGATGGTGAAGCTCGGGTCTTCGCTTGGCGAGTCGATATGGGTGCAGACGAGTATATAGGCTATGTCAAACCCGTTGCCGATGCTGGCCCCGACCAGCATTTGGAGAAGCCTCAGCTAATTACTCTCGACGGCAGCGGCTCCCTCTTTTATGATCCGTGCGGCGTTATGGAATTTCAGTGGGACCAAGCGGCTGGACCGGCCGTGGAGTTCAGCGATTTTGGGGCGATGCGGGCAACGTTCACTCCGGAATGTGAAGCTGAGTATCGGTTTGAACTGGTGGTAAGCGATGGTTTGAATTTCAGCAAGCCCGATGAAGTGCTGATTGTGGTTCGCAACCGGCCGCCGGTAGCCGATGCCGGGCCCGACCAAACGATGAGCTCTATTCCCTCCATAATTACACTCAATGGCAGCGGGTCTTACGATCCTGGCGGCGAAGCTCTCACTTATGACTGGAGGCAAATAGCCGGACCTACTGTCGAGTTAAGCCATGAAAACGCCATTCAGCCTGCCTTTGTCCCCTGCGACCTTGGCATATATGTATTTGAGCTGGTCGTGAACGACGGCCAAGTTGACAGCGAGCCTGATGTTGTTGGCATTGTTATTGGCAACCGTGCTCCGGCAGCGGATGCGGGATTACCTCGATATGCAGCCCAGGACCCGGTGGTTCTTGATGGGACAGGCTCCTTCGATCGTGACGGCTACGGAGAGCTAACCTATCAGTGGCGGCAGGTCTCCGGCCCATCGGTAGATATTACGGACGAAGACACTGCAATGCCCACGATCAGCGGATTCATGCAGACAAGCCAGATTCAGCGATGCAAGTTTGAATTGACTGTCAGCGATGGCGACCTCGCCAGTGAGCCGGATACGGTGGAGGTAATAATCGTGCCCAGTTTCGGCAACAATTACTTCGTCCAGGTGAATCCGCCCTTTGATCCGGACAAGCCGACAATAGTTGCCTTTGGTGGCGGCGACTGTATTATGGGTAGCGGTATGGCATTTTCCGACCCTGCTGATTGGTATGCCAAAGTCAATTTCCTGACTGTCAGCTCTTATGGTCCGCCATATTATCAGTATGGCGATGCGCTTATTGTCTACCTATCTAGTGTGGCACCGGATTATGCCCAGCTAATCCAGACGATAGGGTTTAGCGCGGGCAATATGCCGGCGATAGATGTAGCCATTTGTGTCAACCAGACCTATGCCGACGCCCGCTTCGCGGTGAACCGTGTCACGCTGCTGGATGCAGCCTGTCGGGATTTTGCCGGCGATATTGCTAAGTTTCTTGCCAGCAGCGTGGATGGGGAGCCATGCTGGATTGACAATTATTTCGCAACGCTCGGAAGATACTATCCTGGAACGTTAAACATTGGATTTCCAGCTCCCCCAGCCACCGATTCGACCCCGATGGATTGGTATCAACAATCGCCCAGCCCTTCTTACTGGCCTGGCGGGTATATCTACAATGATGGCGTTACGGCCGGCTATTATCTTTCCGTTGCTGGATCGGGCAAAAATCTTCGATTGGCCCCCGACCCTAACAGCTATTACTTTGAGTGGGACTCTCTCACAAACTACCTGAGGTTCTACGACGAGTCTCAATATCCCGGCCGGATACCAGAGGCGGTTGCGCTTGTTGGCCCAGAAGATGGGGCTGTCGTGGATGCCAGCGGAGCCGTATTGAGTTGCGAAGGCCCCGACTGGATCGGGGCGGCTGGCTACCAGCTCCTATTTGGTGCCGATCCTTACCTTATGAATTATCTCGTTTCTGACACGCCCAGTCCGCCAGAGAACATAATAGGAACATTTCCCTTCGAGACTACTTACTGGACAATCAGGGTCCGTGACCAATATGGATCAACTAATTATGCCGATCCAATCCGCATCGAAGCCGCAAACGTGACAGCTCAGGAGATTTCGAATCTTAATAGTGGAAAACGATACGGCTGCATTCAGGACGCTATTATTGAGGCCGCAGCAGGAGATGAGATAGTAGTCAGCCCAGGAATCTACCAATATCTCGAAAACATCAATTTCAAAGGTAAAGCCCTAAGACTCAGGTCAGCAGACCCTGCTGACCCCACTGTCGTGGCGGCTACCGTTATTAACGGCAGCGGCACAGGCCCGGTGGCGACCTTTTCCAGCGGTGAAGGTGCAGATACCGTCCTTGCTGGTTTTACCATTACTGGTGGAACCAAGGGCATATACTGCTCGGGCGCATCGCCCACCATAACTAAGTGCACGATTGCCGGCAACAGCGGCGCTGGCATCAAGTTGTGGCAGAGCAGTAATCCAACGCTCGCGAGCTGCACCATCGCCGCGAATAGAGGTGCCGGCATCGAGATGTGGGCAGAGAAAGGCGGGCGGTTTGTAAAATACAACTACGCCACAATCACCAACTGNNACAATCGTCGGAAATCTGCAGCACGGCATTTTTGGCGGCAAGCCGACAGTCAGCAACTCTATAATATACCACAATGGCAGCGCTTGTAATAATGTCCAGATAGAGGGTGATTTCGTCACAGTAGCCTACAGCGACATACAGGGGGGTTGGCCAGGCGAAGGCAACATTGACGCCGATCCGTTATTTGCCGATCCAAATAATGGCGATTATCATTTGAAGTCTCAGGCAGGAAGATGGGACCCAGCCAGCGAAAGCTGGATAAAGGATGATGTCACCAGTCTGTGCATTGATGCCGGCGACCCGAGCTCAGATTGGGCCAGCGAATTATGGCCGCACGGCAAACGCATAAACATGGGAGCTTTCGGCGGCACGGCCCAAGCCAGTATGTCCCAATCAAATCTCGGCAATGTGGCTGACCTGAATAATGACGATACAGTTCATTGGCAGGATTTCGCCCAATTCACCGATAGCTGGCGGCGTGAGCAAACTCTTCTGGCTGAAGACCTCGATAGAAATGGTATAGTCGACTTCCGGGACGTTGCCATTCTTGCTGATAGCTGGCTTTGGCCCCAGTAATGTCCGGCTCCGCCCAGACACAACCGCGAGCCTCAGCTCACAGGTTCTTTGTTTGACACTGTGCCCACATATCTGTAGAATCTCGCATCCTAAAATGTCCTTTGTGTGATAAGGTTGGGTATGCAGATAAAGCTGAGGTTTCTTGGCGCAGCTCAAAATGTCACGGGTTCTCGGCACCTGCTTGAAGCTGATGGCACGCGCGTGCTGGTGGATTGCGGACTATATCAGGAACGACATCTGCTGGCAAGAAACTGGGAGGCGTTTTCTGTACCGCCCGATAGCATAGATGCAGTACTGTTGACTCACGCGCATCTGGACCATTGCGGCTTGTTGCCCAAGCTGGCTCGAGATGGATTTAAGGGCAAGATATACTGCACCGCTGCTACGGCTGAAATCGCGCGGATAATATTATTGGATTCGGCCAAGTTGCAGGAGGAAGACGCGCAGTTCAAGCGCAGAAGACACGAGCGAGAGGGCCGAAAGGGTCCATACCCGGTGGTTCCGCTGTACACTCAGGCTGACGCGGAGGCGTGCTTTCCGCAATTTTCACCGGTCAAATATAAACAGCCCGTCAGGATAAGTGAAAATGTTCAGGCGACTTTCTACGATGCCGGGCACGTGCTCGGCTCTTCTATAATAAAAGTTACCGTCGGAGAAGCCTGTCCCTTCGACGGCGCTCAGGACAGGCCTGGAGTGGAGCGAAGGAATGGACAGGCCAGGAGCATCTTATTCTCGGGAGACATCGGCAGACCCGATAGACCCATCGTGCATGATCCGGCTTATGTTGACCAGGCTGACTACGTACTCGTCGAGTCCACCTATGGTGATAGAATCCATCAGGGCCGCGGTGATATAAAAAAGGCGATGGCTGAAGTGATAAATTCGACCAGGCGAGCACGCGGCAACATCATCGTTCCAAGTTTTGCGCTGGAGCGCTCCCAGGAGGTTCTATACTACATAAATGAGCTTGTGCTGGAAAAAGCCGTGCCGCACCTTTTGGTGTTTCTCGATAGCCCTATGGCTACAAGTATCACCAGGATTTTCGAGCAGCATCCGGAGCTTTATGACCACGAGCTAACTGAATATATCGAGAAGCACAAATCGCCCTTTAGATTTCCGGGCCTTAAAATGGTTGAGAATGTGGCGGCGTCAAAGGCGATTAACCGTATAAAAAGGCCGATTATGGTTATAGCGGGGTCTGGAATGTGTACGGGCGGAAGGATAAAACACCACTTAGTTAATAACATTTCCAGACCCGAAAGTACGGTAATGTTTGTCGGTTACCAGGCTGTGGGCACGCTCGGCAGACGCATCGTTGACGGCGAAAAGCAGGTCAGGATACTGGGCAAAGAATATCCGGTTATGGCGAGAGTTGTGCAAATAAACGGTTTCTCAGCCCACGCAGATAGGGACGAGCTTTTGAAATGGCTGAGCGGGCTGAAAAAGCCGCCCAGGCGAGTCTTTGTCGTGCACGGTGAGCCGGAAAGCGCACAGAACTTCGGCGATTATTTAAAAGAAAAAACAGGCTGGCAGGTCAATGTACCTGCCTATCAGGATGAAATCGTGCTCGATTAGCCCCGAACAGTCGGGATTCATGCAGAATGTCCCAATAGGCCCCGCGGGCACCTTTCTTAATTGCTTCAACCAGCTCGGTATTATCATTGTAATTGTGATCAGTGGACTGGCCAGTTGTAGCAGTTTCGGGTGATATTTCCTCCATTGGCTCAAAAAATCTTTTATCACCGGCTATCAAATCGCGTACCAGCTTAGCCGGCCGTTGGCCTAAGGCTTGCGATATGTAAAAAGTCGGCCTGAAGAAGTCCACAGGCCCGTCATATCTTCTGTGGATATTCGGATTTGTTTCGGCTGGGCCTTCGCTGGCTACAACGTCGGCCATTGCCGTACCCGGATAGATTCTAACGCCGAGTGCCGCGCCGGCACAATCAGGCTCAATGTGCTTGATAAAGTCGATTGTCTGGGCCACCGTTTCGGGCGTCTCGCCGGGTCCGCCCAGCAGCAGGTCTATCATTACTTTTATGCCGTGCTCACGGCACAAACAGACCGCTGAGGCAAGGTCTTCTCTGCTATGCGGCTGATGGTAGGCCTTAAGCATCGAAGCGCAGGCAGAGTCGCCTGTAAAGTCGATGCCGACACAGCCTGCCCGGCTCATAATTTCGGCAAGCTCGGCATCAAAGGGAACCACCGCCATATAGGCGTACCAGCGCACGCGCTCTGCCAGCGACCGGCGAACGAATTCTTCGCAAACGGAATACGCGTGCTCCCGCGGGATATTGAATTCGGAATCGCACAGATGCAGCACTTCCACGCCCTGACTAATCAGCGACTCGAATTCGTCAGCGACTTCCGACGGGTCGCGCAGTCGCAACGTTACTCCTTTGGCTAGGTGGTCGGCGCAATACAGGCACCGGCGATTGCAGCCTCGCTTGGTCTCTAAGCCGGATTGACCGCCTCTTTGGAAGTAAGCAAAATTGTCTATTGCATCACGATTGGTGGGCAAAGAAAGCGGCGATGGCCAAGCAGGTTTATTGCTGCGAATAAGGCTGTCCTGGCGCCAAATTAGCCCGTCCACATGTTCAAAGTGTCGCCCCTGCTGCAACTCATTAAATAGCGACACTATAGCTTTTTCACCGTCGCCGCGGATGCCAAAGTCCGCGCCGGTGTATTCGATAATGTGCTGAGCAAAAATCGAAAAACCGACCCCGCCAACAACAAGGGGGGCATCGGTCAGGGCTCGTATCTCGCGGATCGTCTCAGCCAGAGCAGGTACGAACCACTCGGCGCTCGGCCAGAAGGAGTCATCTGCGTTGCGGAATGAAACGCCCACCAATTCAGGGCTGTGACTGGCGAAGTAATCGCGTAATGCGGTGTCGGGTTCGTCGGCTAAGCATAAGTCGACCACGTCCACATCGATTCCGGCTCTTCGAACACTTGTCGCAATGTAGTCCAGGCCGATGGGCGATATGGGCGGCACCATTCTGTTTGTGTTAATCAGCGTCAACATAGAGCTGCTACGGCTGCATAGGTCGGGCCGGCTGGAATCATTGCTGGTCGTTCTGCGTTCTCTTCTTTTTCTTTCGCCCTGCGAGGTAGCTCAACAGCATACCTAACTCAAACAAGAGATATAGCGGAATGGCCAAAGCAATCTGCGAGACTGGGTCCGGCCCAGGGGTGGCAACTGCTCCGACTACAAAGGCAAGAACCAGAAAATACTTTCTCGACTCGCGCATCGTTTGGATTGAGACTATGCCGGTTCTAGTCAAGAAGAAAACTGCCAATGGAGTCTGAAAGGCAAGGCCGAAAACCAGCATCAACATGCTGACAAATGATACGTAGTCCTTGAAGGTAAAGTTGGAGCTGACGCCGAGGACATTCTTGTTGAAGCCTATCAGGAAACGAAGGGCAGCCGGCGCTATCGCGAACATGAAGAACAAAGCCCCTGTGATGAACAGCACCGCAGAAAAAGGCGCGACGAGGTATACATAGCGTTTTTCGTGCGGGTAAAGCCCCGCAGCCACGAACATCCAGAACTGATAGAAGACCCACGGTGATGAAAATATCAGACCTGAGATCAAGCCTATTTTTAGATAGGTTGCGAAACCGTCTATCGGTGCAAGCGCCTGGAGGCGGTTTTCCTGGCCGATCACTGCGGTATATGGTCGCTCCATAAACGCTATTATCTTGGAGCCAAAAATGAGACAAATTGCACCGGCGACCACGAGGGCGACAATGGCGAGAATCATCCGCACGCGCAATTCCTCGAGGTGGTCGCCCAGGCTCATGGTGGAATCAAGGACCGGGTCGTACCTCTTCTTGTCCTTCTTTGTCTTCTTCTTGCCATTGTCCATTTCGCTGGCAGGCTCGAATTAAAGTAAGCCCTGAATCAGAGTCGTTAGTTGCTCTTGTCCAGGTCGTTTAACCCCGAAGCATTCTTGGCCTGGTCTACGACGTCATTTTTCACTCTTCTAACGTCGCTGACGAAATCGTCTTTGGTATCTTTAGCTTCGTTGATACCCTTCTTAAATTCGGTTAAGCTTCTACCGACGCTGCGGGCAATGTCGGGCAGCCTCTTGCCGAATACCAGCACCAGAACGGCAAGAATAACAATAAGCTCCAGAGGCCCCGGTGTCCAAAATGCTAAATATGGTAGATGCTCGATCATTTCATTCTCCTTATCGCCCGTTCAAGGCAAGTCTACGCCATTCATTTTGTTTGATTATAGAGCGTTTCAGTTACATTGTCAATTTATCACTAAATGACGATCCGGGAAATAGTCGGTTGACCAGAACGTTGGCAGAAAGTATAATCCGATCCGGTTAGCGAGTCAAAAGAATAATACGTCCGGAGTTACTAATGAGTTCAGTTCCTGCTCCAGCAAGGCGTTTAGAATCTGCGGTGAGTGTTTGCCTGCTGGCGATTCTCTTCCTTGTCGCAGTTTGTGTCTTACTTAAGCAAGGCGATGTGGATATGAGCCGGTTCGGCACCGACCCGGTTGCCGCCGGTGTGGTAGGGGCAAAACCGCCGGCGCTGACAGGACAAGGCGAACTGTTTGTAGGACCCTTGTTGCCCGAAGGCTTCAAAAAGCTCTCGGAAAGCGAATTCTACAACCCTGAAAATCTCTACGAAAAAATCGACGGCAAAGCTTCTCTTTATACCGAATCCGGCTTTGAGAAACTGCTTACTCAGCGTTTTGCCGGCACACAGGATGAGGATCTGTGGATGGAGCTTTTCATCTACGATATGGCTAATCTCAGAAATGCGTTTTCAGTCTATAGCCGACAAAAAAGAGCCGACGTTGAGGTTCTGCCCGATGCACAGTTTGCTTATAGGACCGGCAACGGCTTGTATTTTGTGCACGGCAGATACTATGTTGAGCTGGTTGGCTCTTCTGAGTCGGCTGAGCTGCTCGGCGCGATGAGCCAGGCCGCTGAGCAGATACGGACAAAACTGGCTGTCGGCAAAGATGAGCAAATAACCGAGCTGACGTTCTTTCCTCAGGAAGGTTTGGTTGCGGGTAGTAATAGGCTTTACCTGGCGAGCGCGTTCGGCTTCAAAGACTTGACTGACATCTTTACTGCCGGGTATGAGCTGCGAGGCGAGACGATTACCGCATTTATCGGCAGACGCCTGGACGCGAACGATGCCCAGAAGCTGGCCGAAAGCTACTATCGTTTTCTGATCGAGAATGGCGGGGCGGCTAAACCGACAGCCAATGTATCTCTCAAGAGCTGGCAGGGCAGAGTTGTTGACTTCTACGGGACCACCGAAATTGTCTTTACGGTGGGGCCGTTCGTTGCCGGCATTCACGAAGCCGACAACCGACAGGCTGCAGAAGAATTAGCAGCGGCGCTCGGCCACAAGCTCAGCAAGGTCGCAGAAGCGGTCCGCAATGATTGAGGCCAACGGGGAAAAAATTGGGCGACGAAAGCTGCTGATGCGAGTCGGCAAGGCCGGCGCCGCAATTGGCGCGTGCGGCCTGGCGTCATATTTGCTTTATGACCCGACGGGGCCGGAAGCTCGTTCAGAGACGATAGAGCTGGCGACACTACCGGACTTTTCCGTACCGCGCGAGGCCGGCCAGACTATCAGCATTGTTCAGGGGCAAGACAGGGTAAAAACTGTCGACAAGGCGATAGAACTGCTCGGCGGGATAGAAAGATTTGTCAAGCCCGGCGATGTGGTGGCGATAAAACCTAACGTTGCATTTGCTTCGCCCCCGATTCTCGGAGCAACCGCCAATCCGCAATTAGTTGCTGAGGTGGTGAGGCTGTGTTATAGCGGCGGTAAAGCGAAAAAAGTCATTGTTACCGACAATCCCATCAACGATCCTACAAGCTGTTTTACCTTAAGCGGCGTTGGCAAAGCAGCCAGTGAAGCGGGAGCAGAGGTTGTGCTTCCCAAGCCGCATCTTTTCCGCCGTACTACGCTTGCCGAGGGCAAACTCATTAGGGATTGGCCTGTCTTCTTCGGCCCGTTTGAGAGGGCTGACAAGCTCATCGGTATTGCGCCGGTGAAAAACCATCATCGGGCCGGCGCTTCAATGTCTATGAAGAACTGGTACGGGCTTTTGGGCGGGCGACGCAACATCTTTCACCAGGACATCAACACGATTATCGCTGAGCTTTCAATGATGGTAAAGCCGACACTGGTGATCCTGGACGGCACCGAAGTGATGATGACCAACGGGCCAACGGGCGGCTCCGTCTCGGACCTGCGGAGGGCCAACACGCTTATCGCAAGCACTGACTGCGTGGCTGCCGATTCATACGGAGCCACCTTGCTGGATTTGAAAGTTTCGGACCTGCCTTACCTTGCCCAGGCGGAAAAAGCCGGCGCCGGAACAACCGATTATGAATCACTTAAGCCGGCGAGGGCGACGATAGGCTGAGCGTTCTTATGAAAATAGTTACCACTCGACGCATAAGCCAGGTATTTTTTTTCTCGCTGTTTGTCTGGTTCTGCATCGTGGCTACTGTTGGCAGCAAGCTCTGGCAATTGCGCGGCTGGCCGATTGACTGGTTTTTCCAGCTTGACCCGCTTGTGGCAGTCGGCACAGTATTGACTACACACACACTCTATTGGCCTTTATTGTGGGCGTTACTTACAGTAGCATTAACGATAATATTCGGGCGATTTTTCTGCGGCTGGGTCTGTCCCT
>JAFNGF010000335.1 GCA_017885385.1 Planctomycetota bacterium | reverse complement strand
CGTAAATATCGTAGATGTCCAGGCCGGCCTCGTTATTGACCCGTATGTATGCATACGGCTTGGTGCTCCAAGCCACGATTGTGTCTTTGCGGGCTTCCTCATCGGTAAAAACAGCGGCGTAAACCTCCGGGCCAAACACATCATTGCGAACGAACTTTTTGCCCTGCAGCATCCTTGTCATAAAGGCGAAGGCATAGAAGGAATATTTGGGCGTAAGGTCGCTGCGGACTAGACCAACCATATCGGCCTGGTCAAACTGCCTTGTTCCTACGTCCTTGAATGTCCACCAGAACACCTTTTCGATCTTGCCGGACGCAATCGCAAGAACGTAGAACCGGACCGTCATATCGGCTTGTCGCAGCTCGGAGCTGCCGTACGGGTGAATATGGCTGTTCCAACAGATTTCCGTAATCCATATCGGTTTGGGCTTGCCGAATTTCGCCATCACTTTTATCAGCTCATCTGTCTGCTGGAGAAAATCCATGCGGACCAATGGGTAATCCGGCGTCAGCTCCTGACGGTGCCAGCTCTTGACATACTGGTCCAGCTCCCACCAGTCAAAACGCTCTTCCGGAGCGGACGGCACGCGGTAGGGATGAAAACACGCGATGTCAAAACAGTCATAGGGAACCAAGCTCAATATTTTTTCAGCCCACAATATATCGCAAAAGGCCATATTAAGGCCAAGGACCTTTGCGTTGGGATTCGCCTGGTGGATCGCCTCCCCGGCAGCAGCCAGCAGTTGAGCGTACTGCTGGGGCGTTCCCTTCCAGAATCCGCCGTTCGGCTCATTCCAGATCTGCCAGTAGTTGACACGACCCGCAAAATGCTTCACCGTCGCGCTGACATAATCGCAGTAGGCCTGCACGCCCTCCGCGGTGGTAGGATCGTGAAAATTCGGGGCATAAGCAAGATTGCCAAAGAGCAAAATGCCATGCTCGTGACATATCTCGACAAGCCGGTCATAATCCTGCCAATCGTACCGGCCTATTTCTTTTTCGATGCGGCGCCAGGTAAAATCCTGCCTGCCCCACTTTATGCCAGCCTCCTGCATCTTTTGCACAATCTCCGCAAGGTTCGCGGCACCGGGCCGAAAAGCGGTATTGATCCCGAAAGGCGACTCAGGGACAAGGTCCTCGGCAGAAGTTTGTGCCGGCAGATCGACGTGGAAACGACTTTCGGCGCTGGGCTGGTCGGCCAAACAAAAAGAGGCCAACAAAACAATCAGCACAAATAGCACCGCCGACAGTCTGCGCATACGGGCTGATGACTTCCTCCGGACATTCTTCACGCCGTCAGCTCCCGCCGCGATTTGAGAGTCTAACTTGTTCTGCATTCTGTTCATCCATACATATATCTGTGCCGGCACACATCTCAGAGGCAAGATTATAAACAAAAAGTGGCGGAAAACAAGGAAGATTCAGCCCAGCAACGGTAGGAGCAACAGCCAAGACCCATATCACGATAGTGTCCGAGTACTCCTCATCCGCTCACGCTTTCGGGACCCGGACAGCACGGCGTATATGTACACAGCGATGGCTGGGACAAATGAAATTGTGCACAGCAGATAAATTGTTCTGATTGTCGTCAGGCTGAGAAACGGATTTGCGTGCAGCGGCCAAAACGGTTGCACATCCGGCCAGCAAAAGCTGTCGAGCAGAATGTGCAGCCAAACGCCCAGCACGGAAGACAAAAGCATCATGCGCAGACTCGCCTGGTACGAAAGGGCAAAAAGCCACATCAGTCGCCCTATTAATCCCCTGCCCCAATACGCGCAAAATGCCCATACCAGCCCAACGCCCGTGCCAATTAGAAACGTGTGACAGAGCCCGTGTGCGGGATAATCCAGGCCAAACAGCAAAATAATTCCCGGCTCAAAATCGATAACCACATTCGCCAGCAGAAATACTGGGACATCAATCCACCTTCTGAATACCAGCCCAACAAATCCGCTGGGCCCAAAATGAAACGGCGTAAAAGGCATTCGAGGCTCAGTTGTGCAAACAACGCCAGTCAGAGATCGTGGGGGCAGCTTAATTTAGAGTTCTGAGCGTGTCAAACTTTTAGCCAGCGTGCGGCGCATAAAAAACCGCCCACAACCGGGCGGTCAAGAAGCCCAACAAGGCGTGATATTTCTCAGCACAGAGCGATGTAGCTGGCGATTGCCAGAATCAGAATCCGCTTTTTCGTAAATGTAAAGGGAATCCAGATTTTATAGTAAAAACTTTTCATCGCCTTTTGAAACAGCCAACTTCTAAATTCCGCCCTGCTATAACGACACCATTGTAGCAAAAGGACTGCCCAAAGGCAAGAAAAACCGGCTAATATCGAGCCTAACTCTTGCGCAAGAAAGCACTTATGTTTTGCCGGGCGACCGAATTTTTCGCCCGCCTGAACCGCCGCTTGAGCGCGTCCGTGCCGGACGCGGCTAAACTTCCGTGGTCGTCACAGCGCCGCTCAAGCTAACTTGCCCACCGCCTCGGAAATCAGCTTTGCTATCGGCAGATGCTGCGGACACTGAGCTTCGGCAAGCCCGTAGTCAGCGCTGAGCAGCTTGCTTCTTGCGGTACCCGGAATCTGAGCAAACATTTCTCTGGCGCCGGCCTTATCGCCGTAGCTATTGTAGTACATCAAGTACCGCATGATATCGCTGACGCAGGGCACATCCGGCAGAACCGAATTGCAGATATGTGCGCAGCCGGCACAGTAGCTGCTGCACGTTGCCTGGGCATATTCCTCGAAGACCTGTCTATCCGCCTCTGTCAGTTCGGTTTTATCCACTACGGCGGCAACATTAGCGGCTAAAACGGTGGTGTTCTCCATCTGAACAGGGGCAGCACTTATCCTTTTATCCTGCAAGGCGAGTTTCAAAGCCGCCTGCTCTTCGCTAAAACCTCGCTGGCGAAAGTCGGCGACGAGCTTTTTGTCGCCATCCGTCTCGATCGACAGCTTGAATCGCTTAATAGTTGTCCTTCCAGTGGTTTTCATTGCAATAATCGCTTTGCCGGCCTTATAGCACGCCTCGATAGCATCCATAAGCTCCTGGTCCTGCATCAGGCGGAAATTGTAGCTGGTCATTACAGCGTCAATCCAGTCGAGCTTGGCGGCAGCCGCCAGGCATTTGGCCATATTGCTGTGGGTGCTGAACCCAAAAAACCGTATCAGTTTCCGCTTCTTGGCGCTTTCGGTCCACTCCTTCAACTCGTTTGTAAGCTGGGCAGGATCGTCTGCTCCGTGTGGGGCATGGTACAGGTCGATGTAGCTGGTGTTCATCCGCTTCAGAGAAGTCGCAAGGCGCTCTTCCAGCTGCGTGGCGTTTCTGGCTCCTGATGCTTTAGTGGCGATGAACAATTCTTTTCGAGCATCCGGGTTCTTTTGCAGATACATGCCTATACCGAGCTCGCTGTTTCCACCTGCGTATCCGTTTGCAGTATCCCAGTATTTCACGCCCCAGCTCATTGTGCCCCGCAAAACGATCTGGGCGTCAACAAGGTTGAACATTGTGCCAAGGCCCAGGCACGAAACCTCAATATCGGTCTTGCCGAACTTGCGTTTGGGCACCTGCGGGTACTTCTTTGCCTCCACTGGTTGTGAAGACTCAGCCTCGCCGGCGCCTGATTGTCCAGCTTCTTTGCCTTTGCATGTGGCGATGAGAGAGCCCAACCCTGCCGCTCCCATCGTCTTCAGAAATCCCCTTCTACCCATTCTATTTTGTTCTTCTTTCATCACATTAGACTCCCAAAACAACCGAGTTTTAAAAATAGTGATCACGCCAATTTGCCAACCGCTTCAGTAACGAGTTTGCCTATCGGCAGACGCTGTGGACAGCGGAATTCCGCCGGGCCGTAATCGGTGCTTAGCAGTTTACCTTTTATCTGATCGGGAATTTGAGCGAAGAGCTGCTTTGCTCTATCCTGGTCGCCGTAGCTGTTATAGTACATCAAATATCGCATGACATCGCTGATCCGCCCCCGGCGGAGCACATCCGGCAAGACCGAGCTGCAAATCTGCGAGCACCCGGCACAATAACTGTCGCAGGTCGCCGCCGCGTATTCTTTGAGAACATTGAGATCGCCCTGCGTAAGCTTGGTTTTATCGAGCGCCGCAGCAACATTTTCGGTCAAGACCGCAATGTTTTCCATCCGCACGCAAGCCGAGCTGAATCTTTTATCTTCCAGCACCACCTTTATCTTTGCCTGGCCCTCAGTGAAACCACGCTGCACAAAGTGATCGGTGAGTTTCTTATCCTCATCGCTGATGATACGCCGGGCCTGGGTCTTCATCGCGACAAGAGCGATGCCCGCTTTATGGCAGGCGTCAATCGCGGCAGCCATTTTAGGGTCCTGCATCAATCTAAAATTGTAGATGAACATTACTACGTCGATCCAGCCGAGTTTGGCAGCCGCAGTAAGACACTCGGGGATGTTTTGGTGGGTCGGAAAACCGAAAAATCGTATCAGCTTTCGTTTCTTAGCGCTTTTGACCCAATCTTTTAACTCGTCCGTCAACTGCCCAGGGTCAGACAGTCCATGACCTGCATAGCCCTCTCCGACCACGCGATCCATAACGTGATATAAGTCGATATAGTCGGTATTCAACCTCTTTAGGGACGCCTGGAGAGCCTTTTCCACATCTTCGATAGTCACGGCGTCGGACGCTTTGGTAGAGATAAACAATTTCTTGCGAATGTCCGGGTTTACGGCGATGAATTTGCCTATTCCAAGCTCACTGTTCGGCCCGGCGTAATCCGGCGCCGTGTCCCAATAGGTTACGCCCCACTTAACAGCGTTTCTCAAGACGGTTTGGTTCTCCATCACATCGAATATCGTCCCAAGAGCCAGGCAGGGAACCTCCACGCCTGTTCTGCCTAATTTTCGCCTGGGCACCTGTGGAAACTCAGGCTTCTGCTGTTTTGCTTCGCCAGCCTGGCCTTCGGCACTTAAAGCATCAGTCGAGGCAAGAATAGAGGCAACGCCCGCTGCCCCCATCGTTTTCAGAAAGTTCCTCCTGCCGATTTTGCTTCGTTCTTCGGTCATCTTTTTAGACCCAACAGGATTAACGTTCAAGCAGCAGCCTTCTGTTGGCGGTTCTTGTTTCGCCTTCGGCTGAAACCCTTATTGCTTTCCTACCACTTACCGGGCATTCGTGTTCGCAGATTCCACACCCGATACATCTTTCAATATCAACATAAGGCCGCTGAAGGCGAACCTGAACCTCGATCTTACCACTTTTAGCTGCCAGGTTTCTGAACTGTTCGTCAGCAGAAATTGTCAGCGAGTTTTCGCTGTTAGCCTCGATTTTCCGGCGTACAGAGCCTTCAACCGCGCAGTAATAATCGCCGCCGGCGAATTTAGTCGGCTTTAAGTTATTTTCAACTGTCTCTATTGTATCACCCCTAAATTCTTTTGCCGTAAAAATCCCATCTCTTACTGTGCTAAACTCTTCACGTGTAAAAATTGCCTTCGGACTTAGGGGGCAATTTTCTTCACACACAATGCAGGGCTTATCCATCGCCCACGGAAGACAGCGGCTGCGGTCAACGAAGGCGGTGCCCATTTTAATTGGCCCAGCCTTGGCAAATTCATTGACGCCGAGCTTTTCCGCCAGCGTGATCGGCCTGATAGCGGAGGTCGGACAAACCTGNNTGGCAGCCGCTTGAGCCGATTCGATTGTTCAGCACGGGCGTCCAGAGATTCTCCAGTCCGCCTTCAAATCCTGCCGGCTGAATGACATTTGTGGGACAGACCCGCATACATTGGCCGCATTTTACACATCTTTTCAGAAATTCTTCTTCCGACAGTGAGCCGGGCGGGCGGACAACCTTGTAGTACCAGTTGCTGCCCAGTTTGTTGGATAGCCTTATTGCTCCTACGCCGAATAAGCCGCTGGCGAGTGACAATGCAAAACCCCTTCGCGAAATGTCCGGATTAGTAACCTCCCCTGCCGCTGAGGTCTTGGTCTGGTAAGCAATTACATCGTGCTTGCAGCTATCGAGGCAATTGAAGCAAAGGACACATTCGCTTATTCTTATGTTGCCGGCCGGCTCGCAGCCGCCTTCGCAATCACGCTGGCACAATTTGCAGTCGATACACTCGCGCTGCTTTTTGCCGATTCGCCATATCGCAAATCTATCAATAATCCCGAATAAAGCACCCAGCGGACAAATGAATCTGCAATAAAAGCGAGGAATCGCCAGGTTGAGCAGGACTGCCGCCAGAAACATCGCAAAAATCAGCCAGCCTCCCTCATAGAACCGCCTGGAAATAAAAATGAAGCCGGTCGGACTATCGACGATAGGCAGCAAGACCAGGTTGAATGAGCGGGTT
>JAFNGF010000334.1 GCA_017885385.1 Planctomycetota bacterium | reverse complement strand
CCAAAGGCGCAAAGAGATAGAAAAGGAGGCTCTATCCGGCATTGCTGACCCGGTTCAGCAGGCCCTGGAGCTTGGTATATTTTATCGAAGGAATAACGAGCCGGACAAAGCGATCGGACAGTTTAAAAAAGTCCTGGAGACGCAAGTTTCGCCTGAACAAGGCGCCGGCAGACCGGCTTTTAAGTTGAGCGACCAGGTTAGCCCGCGGCGGATTGCTGCCAGCCATCTTTTCGATATGGCAGCTGATAGTAAAAATTGGCAGTTGGCGGAACAGGTCGTGGAAACCGTGCGGCGCGAGAATCTCGACGACTGCGAGGGCCAACTGTTTGCCGCTCGTCTTGCCGTGGCCAAAAGTGACTTCCAGGATGCGCTGGCGAAAATCAACGAATGTCTAAAACTAAAACCGATATTTTCGCGCGCTTATATGCTCAGATCCAACATTAACGCGGCCCTTAACAATGAGCGAGCATCTCTCGAGGACGTTCAGAGAGCGGCATTTCTGAATCCTCTAGATGGAGTTATCGCCAAAGGATTGGCTAATGCCTTGTACTGGCGAAACCTGAAACTTGGTGACGGTGCCTCCCCAGGCCAGATGGCCGAGACAAGTAGTGCTTTAGTAACAGCGATGAGCTTAAACCCAGGTGACCTGACGCTACTTAGCGCCTTCGCCCAATACATAAGTCCCACGGACCCGGACGGGGCATTGGCAATTCGCCAGAGGTTGCAGAAATATGCGCCAAGCCTGCAGAATGCCATACTGCTGGCAAAACTGGCCATCGGAAGGGCTCTGAAAGAAAATGACGAGGAACGCAGGCAGAGTTTGTTTCAGATCGCCGCTTCATCTCTCGATGAGGCGAGGCGCTCGGACCCGCAGGATAGAGTCGTGCTGGAGACCTACGCGGACTACTACCGGGCGCAGGGACAAAATCAAAAGGCTGAGCAGTTGCTGCTCGAATCGAAAGACCAGCCCTTGCTTTGGCGTCATTATTTCTCTCTCGGGCAGTTTGAGGATGCCGGCAAGATTTTGCAGCAGTTGTATGCCCGGCAGCCAAAAGACGGCGATGTGATCAGGGGACTTTTTCTGGTTGCTGATAAAACTGCCGACCAGGAGGGCATAAAGAGATATTCTCAAGAGCTTGTGTCGCTTCAGGACAACGCGCAAAACCGTCTTGACCAGATCAAGGCGTATCTGAAGGTTGGTCTTATCAAGGAGGCTGAGTACAAGCTGCAGAGCTTTAAGGAGAAGTACCCGCAGGAATCTGAATTCCTGCTTCTTGAGGGATGGCTGGCGATGAGGCAGGGACAACTGAAAACGGCATTGGAGCTGACGAATCGAAACCTTGAGGCCCAGCAGGACAATGCGGCTGCGTGGCGGCTGAGAGGCGAGATAAATCTCTTAATGGCTAATTATGACCAGGCAATCATCGACCTTAGAAGGAGCATGTCACTGTCTTCTACGCCCGACGCCAGGATCGCGCTGGCACGAGCTTGTCTGCAGGCAGGACGTGAAGATGATGCTATAACCGAACTTAGAAGCACCATTGACTTGCCCGATGCTCCGCCGGAAGCGCGCTCTCTGCTTGAGCAGATTTACTTGAAGCTCGGCAGAAAAGAAGCCCTGAAGAAATTCTATGAGGAGGCTCTGCAGAAATTCCCGCAGAACGCCTTCTGGTACATCCGAGCCGGCGGATTTGCGATGGCTGTGGGCGAATTCGACAGGGCGGAGCAACTGTACCAAGAGGCATATCTTATGAAGCGCCAGGCCTATCTCGCGGAAAATCTGGAAGCTGGCTGGCGAGATGTGCAATACGCGATGGCGCTGGATGGATATTTACAGGCACTAGTGCTGGGAGCTGGCGACCCGAGCACAAGACAGACCGCTTGGCGCCCCGAGAAGCTGAACAAGGTCTTTGAGGAAAGCGCCAAGTACCGCGATACGCCTTTTGCCCCCATAGCTTATTACCGAATGGCTGAGGCCAGGTTCAAGCTCGGCGACAAAGACGCGGCCATAGAATATTGCCGAAAAGCCGTGGACCAAGCCGGCACAAATGAGAGACTGGCAAGCGAGATTCTGTTGAGAATGTTCTTGCTGGTGGGCGAGCAGGAGGTTGCAAAGTACTGCCAGCAGAGGCTGCAAACCGACCCTAACTCCTTGGCCACCAACTTCACTATGTTCAATCTGGCCAAGATCAGGGGCGAATACGACATGGCGGCGGATTACATCGACAAGTGCATCCAGATAGCTGGGTCCGATACCCCCCGCGGACTCGATTATACAGTGAAAAAAGCCGAGGTTCTAACCCTCGCTTATGAAAAGACTTCCGATAACAATTATCTCAAAAAGGCTATCAGAGATTACGAAAGTCTCTTGGTTAAAATGCCGAATAATACGACGGTTCTGAATAATCTGGCGTATATGCTCGCCGAGAGCAATGAAAGGCTTCCGGATGCTTTGGAATATGCAAAACAGGCGCTGGAGCAAACGCCGAACAATCCGGTCTTCTTGGATACTTATGCCTACGTATTGTATAAAAGCGGCACGGATTCCAAAGCTGACGAATTTATGACGGCCGCCCTGCAGCAGTACGAACAAAATGAGCTTGTGGCGCCGCCGGATGTGTACGAGCATAAGGGCATGATAAAAGAGAGGCTTGGGCAAAAAAAGCAGGCCCTCGATGCCTATAAACAGGCATTAGAAGGAGCAGACAAATTGCCGAACCCAGTGAAGGAGCGCATAACCTCGGCTGTTGAACGGCTTTCTCGGTAGTCTGTGGTGTGGGACCCCGCTCCGCGGGAAGGCAAATGTGATCATCGTATCGCAATAAACTGTTTGCTCTATTAGTGAATTCTGATTGGAGATAAAAATGGTGGAAACAAGCCCAACAGTTGAGAATAAGGTGGCCAGGCCGGCTGGGGTCAGATCCGCCGCCGCCGGCACGGCTGTCGCGATGACATCCAAGGAGGCTTTTGCAATACTGCGTCGGCACATATTGCTGATAGTCGTTTTGACGGCGGTGGGTCTTGTGCTCGGCGGCGGTACTTGGAAGGTTATGCAGAGATACTGGCCAAGATATACCGCACAGACCTACATTGAAGTCCTGCCGCCTGTAGAAACAGACCCCATGGACATCGTGGCAGTTCAGGTCCAAAAGGACCTTCAATATCAGCATCGAGTTTCAATGGCAAGCCTTATAAAACAACAAGGGACGCTCCAGAATTTACTCAGGGACGATAAAGTTAGAGACACCGACTGGTATAAGCGTAGAGGGGATTTGAAGGCCTTTAAGTATTTGAGAAGGCATTTTGTTGCTTATCCCGAGAGAGACGCTCAATATGTCAGGGTTTCGATGACCTGCGGCAGGGCTTCTGAATCGGCGCTGATAGTCAACGAGATGGCGCAGCTATTTGTTAATTCGCAGGGAGTTGAGAGACAGGGCCTGGTCGGTGAGGACCTTGCAGTGCTTCAAAAGCGGCTAAATGAAGTGGAACGGGACGTGCTTGCCGCCAACGCGGCGCTGGATGAGGTTCGCAAAGCCTCTCGCATAACCGATCTTGAACAGGGCGCAGGCCGGTACTGGAGGCACACATTCGAGCTAAAGCTGGACGACCTGGAGCTTCAGCAAAACGAGCTTCTGCTGGCAATAAGCCAAACCGAAGCTGATGTGGAAAACCTCAAGCGATTGGCGGAAGGCCCTGTTACTGTGCAGATCGAGCATGCGATAGAGATGGACCCGGTTATGATTGTGCTTGCTCAGCAATTGGCTTTCCAGGAGGCTCAGCTATCGGGCAGACTCTCCAGGTTTGGTGAAAACCACAGAGTAGTGCGGGAAAGTCAGGACTTAGTAGATGAGATCAAGGAAAGAAGACGCCTTCGCAGGCAAGAGATAGCAGAGCAGACTCGCCAGGCCAGTTATAAGAATGCGGTGGATAGAGTAGTTGTATTAAAGCAAAGACTGGATGAGCTGAATACCTTGCGCGACGACGCCGCAGCGCAGACAAGAGACCTCGATCTGGCCCGCGTACAATATGCGCAGCGCTTAGTTACCAGAGATGAAAGACTGGCGATGCGTGACGAGATCAAGCAGCAGATTGAAAAGGTGAAGATAATTCATGATGAGAGGCCTAAGGTCCAACAGCTTGGATTGGCTCCGGAGCCGCTTGAGATGGTGACATCCAGACAATGGTGGCTCTGGTTTCCCGCAGGGACTATTTTGGGCCTTCTGCTGAGCATAGGACTTGCGTTCCTGATGGAGATGCTCAACGACCTGGTGCGGACACCCACGGATGTAGGCAGATTTCTGCACATTCCGCTGCTGGGTATTATCCCGGATGCGTCTGAGGATAAGCAGATTCGCGGCATCGAGCTTTGGCACGTTGTCCGTCAAGCGCCTTATTCTATCATAAGTGAGTCGTACCGACGGTTGCGGACGAATCTGGAGCTGTCCGGCCCGGCCGGGGCCGTGGGGACTCTGCTGGTCACCAGCGGCGACGCCGCAGAGGGTAAGACTTCGGTGGCGGTTAACCTTGCGACCACGTTTGTCGCCCAGAATAAGAAAGTGCTGTTGATAGACGCCAATTTCAGACAGCCGACTTTGAAAAGAATATTCCCCAGGACGGCGTCCAATGACTCCGGAGCGGCCGGTTTTGACTTCGGATTGAGCAGCGTGCTGACCAACCAATGCGGTTACCAGGACGTCGTACGGCACACAGGCATTGACGGCTTTGACATAATCGATTCGGGGCCGCTGCCTTCTAATCCTACAGAGCTGCTGGCCGGCCCGCGGATGCAAGAGCTGCTCAAGGAGCACCGTAAAAACTACGAACACATTGTAATTGATAGCGCCCCGGTGCTGCTGGTAAGCGATGCTAAGGTGCTGGCAAGGATTGTCGATGCGACCATTTTGGTATTCAATGCCGCTGCCACCAGGAGAGGTGCGGCTCGCAGAACAATAGGCGAGCTCAGGGAGGTGGACGCTCATGTGGTGGGCTGCGTGCTGTTTGCGGCAAGGGCTCTTAAGGGCGGCTACTTCCACGAAAGATACAAGTCGTATCAAGAATATCTGCAGCCACAGCTTGCCGGCGGGAGCCCGGCTTAAGGGCCATTGTCACCTGATTTTGGGTTTTGCCCGGCATTGGCTGGCAACAGAATGAATAACAGCGTTCCCATTTTGCGAGCGAAATCGTAGAATGGGAACTTCTTTTATGAGAGTGCCTTTTACAAGGAATGGTTAGATGGAGAAGTTCTTGGTGACCGGCGGAGCCGGATTCATCGGCTCGAACATCTGCAGACAACTGGTTTGCCAGAGCTGCTTTGTAAGAGTCGTTGACAGTCTGCTCACGGGCAAAAAGGGAAACCTTGCGGATATTATCGATAAAATCGAATTCATCCAGGCCGACATGGGCGATGAAAAAGTCGCCCGTGCGGCGATGAAGGATATTGACGTTGTTTTGCACCAGGGCGCGCTGCCTTCAGTGCCGCGGAGCGTTGATGACCCCGCCGCTGCTCACCGGCATAATGTCGATGCTACTTTCACGCTCCTTTTAGCCGCTCGTGACGCCGGCGTGAAGCGTTTTGTCTATGCCTCCAGCTCCGCCGCCTACGGCGACACGCCGACTCTGCCGAAGGTTGAAACAATGCCCCCACAGCCGATGTCGCCTTATGCGGTGGGTAAGCTCGTCGGCGAGTATTATGCTAAAGTTTTCTACGAGGTTTACGGCCTGGAGACTATTTCGCTGCGGTATTTTAACGTCTTCGGCCCATACCAGGACCCAACCAGTCAGTACGCTGCTGCGATACCAGCTTTTGTGATGGCTATACTAAAAGAAAAGCCCCCGACTATTTATGGCGACGGCCGGCAAAGCCGGGACTTTACTTACGTTGATAATGTTGTCGAGGCCAACTTACTTGCCGCAAGAGCCAGACACACAAAAGGCGAAGTCGTAAATATCGCCTGCGGCGAAGCTATTACCGTTAATGCGATTATTGAGATGATTAACGGGCTTCTTGGCAGAAACATTAAGCCGATTTACGCCGCCCCTCGCCCCGGCGACATAAAACACTCCCTTGCCGACATAACCGCAGCTAAGAAACTGCTCGCCTACAAACCAAAAGTATCATTTAAGCAAGGGCTGCGTTTAGCAATAGATTGGTATCGCGAGAACCTACTTTAGCAAGTGAGACTCATCACGCAGAGGTCTCAGAAACTCTTCTGTTTCTTTAACCTACTGGGGATTTTTCCCTTTCATTATTTGGACTATTTGGGTCGTCCTCCGCCCCAGGGTTTCCTTGGACACACATTTAGGGGATACTATCCCCCGAAAGGAGTTAAGGTATGTCCAAGGACACAAGACTATCGAACGAAGCTCCGCTGGCAGCGGAGCGAGCGCAAGCGAGCGGAGCGGCCAGCGGACGGCCTGCCGCTGACCCGCCCCTACAGCTTCGCCCAACGGGCCGGTTCTCGGCCCAACGCAAAACCCAGGCCGTCATCCGCCTGCTTCGTGGTGAGGACCTGGAAACACTCAGCCGACAACTCGGCGTCATCGCCGCCACCCTCAGCCTGTGGCGAGAGGAGTTCTTAGCTGCTGGGACCTTGGCCCTCAAGACCCATCCCGGTGAGCACGACCCACGAGATGACCTGATCCAGCGGCTGAAGGCCAAGATCGGCGAACTGACCATGGAAAACGAGCTGCTGTACGAGAAGGGTCGTCGCCTGGACGAGCAACTTCCTTTAGCACAAAGGAGGTCGAGACGATGAGTCAGACCCACTCGCCCTCCAGTGGCCGAATATACGGCATCCAGCGGGTCTGCCGCGTGTGGAAGCGGCCCAGGTCCACCGTGTATGAACAACGCAAACGCCGTAACACTGCCCCGGAGCTACGGCCTGTTGCTGGAAGACGGGGTCCTGATGGGCC
>JAFNGF010000333.1 GCA_017885385.1 Planctomycetota bacterium | reverse complement strand
GTAAACGGCCTTTTCCTGGATTGGTCGGTAAGAAAGATAGGGCTTAAAGAGCTTTGGACATTGAAATGGCACCTGCAATTTAACACCACAGGTCCCTGGACCAGAGCCGGCGGCGTTAAACCCGAAGACTGGCCGCCGTGGATGAGAAGGTTTAAGGATTACTGACGAAATGAAACGCCAAAAGGCATTTACATTGATTGAGCTTTTGGTGGTGATTGCCATTATTGCGCTACTGATGGCGATCCTTATGCCGGTGGCAAGTGCTGCGCGTGAACGGGGTCAGCGTGCGGTCTGTCTGAGCAATCTCAGGCAGCTCACTCTGGCGTGGATCCAGTATGCCGACGATCACGATGGCAAGCTCGTCTACGGGAGTGCATTCTCCTGGGCGTCCGGGCATGGTGGGTACCTGCAAGGCTGGCTGGGCCGGGCCTTTAGCTTTCCTGAGAGCAGGTCCTCCCTGTTCTTCAACCCCGACAAGGGCACCCTGTGGCCGTACATTCGGGACATCGACTTCTACCGCTGCCCGCGGGGCCGGGCCGGCCACGTCGTGACGTACACGACCGTCTGCGCCGCAAACGGCATCGACGGAGTGGAAGGAACGTTCGAACCCAGAGCGCGCCCCGACCTGGTACGGGCCGGCAAACGCGTCGGCAGTACAGTACTGAAACTGACCAGACTCACGGATATCATAAGTCCTGGTGCGGGTCAGCGTGCGGTCTTTATCGATATGGGACAGACACCGTTTAGCGGCGATTTCTTTGTCTATTATCTTTATCCCAAGTGGGCGAAGGGGTCCAGTGTCACTCCGATACGCCATGCCGAGGGCGTCACGCTCTCGATGGCAGACGGACATGCAGAGTACTGGAAATGGAAAGGCCGTGAGACCGTGGAAATGCCTCGCAATCTAGTGCCTTCCCATGGTGTGTTCTATGAAGTGCTGGAAGCGACCTACGAGCCGCAGACCGAGGATGGCTTGTATGATTTGCAGAGGCTGCAAAGGGCGACGTGGGGCAGGCTGGGGTATGCGGTCGAGCACCGTCCATAGCACGGAATATTACGAAGATCGAGAGCAATTGGCGGGGGTTGCGGCAAAAGGGACCGAGAGAGCCACCGGCTCGCCGGCTGCGTGGCAGCCCGTCGTTGGCGCGCCTTCATCTTGTGTGAAGATTCGCCGGCGTTCACCCCTCACGAATTGATCACCAGCGATTCTCAAGCCTGCGATCTTGGGCGATTGCGCATCAGCTCTCAAAATAGACGCTGTCGTTTTCGAGCGCCTTTCTTAAATTGGCGTATGGAAGCTCACGTGTCCCACAGTTTTTGCCGGCGCAGAGAGCCGCCGCTGTACCGGCAGCTTGGCCTTGTCCCATACAGCTTACCGTATTTCTGGTGGACATGTGGGCGTCGTGGTTCGAAGTGATCATCATACCGGCAGCCAAAAGGTTATCTATTCCCGTCACTCGCAGCGCTCTGTAAGGTATCCCGTATGTACCGCCATTTTTTATCTGTAAGCGCGGCGCGGAGTCGTGAAAACCATAAACCATTACGTCATCGTCAAAATGTCTGCCTTCGAGCACGTCTGAAAGCGTGATGTCGTAATCACAGGCTATCAGTCTGCCGCGCCTGATGCAGAGCTGCGGGCTCGTTCGGGCGATAAATGCCTTTTCACAGCCGGGCACATATTTTCTAAATAGCTCGATTGCTTTTACCTGGCGTATTCTTAGCTCCAATTCGGCTTTGGCCACCTCGTCTCTATTCGTAGGACTTACGGGCATTTTGAGGTTCAGCTTGATGAACATAAAGTAGTTGTCGTAAACCGTGGTCGTAACCATTGACATGCCGATTTTGTCGGCCTGCTCTGCGAATCCAGAGGGAAGAGTCACCGTTCTGCCGTCCAACCGCACGATTTGCCCATCCTTTCCGTCGCGCAGGCCTTGTGCGTATTGAGTCAGGGCATCGTGCGATTTGAGGAATTCGCAGTATTTTTCGACGCTCACATTGGCGACNNCCGATGCTGTTTGCGACCGCGTAATCGTTCGGTTCGCTGTACCTGGCGCCGGCGTAAGCGGCGAGGTCGCCGTATGCCGTGCAGTCCACGAACGATTTTGCGTAGAACGCCTCTCTGCCGGACCGGCTCTCTGTGATCACGCCCTTAAGCCGGTCTCCTACGCGCCAAAGCCGCTTCGGCGACGGCGCGCCACCCTCCATAATCGCTCCCGTCAAAAGAGTATTGACGCATATAAAAACACCCGCCTGGGCGAGCATTTCGAAAGTGACGAGTTTGTACATTTCAGTGTCAATGGCGGTGCACACCGAATCGAAATCGTAGCCTTTGAGCATCTCAGCGTGCCCCGAAGTGCCGCCGACTTTCGCAAGGCGATCGATAATCTCCTGAGGAATCCCTCGGACAACCTGGCGTTTTTTGACTCCAGGAAAAGCCTTCCACAGGTTATAGAAGCTATGAAGAGCTGTGCCGCCTTCTACGACTGTTCCGCCCGGATAACCCTTTGCCTCTATCAAAGCTGTCTTAGCGCCTTGACGGGCGGCGGCAAGAGCTGCCACGACGCCTGCGGTGCCCCCGCCTGCTATGACGACGTCGAATTTCCTTACAGGCAGTTTTTTCGCCGGCTCCTGATAATTATCGCTGGATTCACCGGTGGTTCTTGCCGGGCTGCCTTTTGCGAAACCAGCCTGAGCGCCAATTCCAAGCATCAGCACGTGTTTAGTAAAATCTCGACGATTCATCTCCGATTCCTTTCCTAATCAGTAGCCAAATTCCCCAAATGGTATGCAGAAATCTGCATACCCTACGGCACTGGCTATTACTTATCTGGTTTTATTGATTTAGTGTTTTTCACCAAGGAGCCAACAGTGTTGGGATTCGATTGCCTCATTAGTGCTTAGCAGTCGCCGTCCGGCTACGGCTCGGCGCTCCCCGCTCCGGCGAAGCGCTTCGCAGAGACGAGCCGGCGAGACGAGTGCCGGCGATTGCTAAACGTGCGCAAAAGAGCGACATCCCAATTCGTTCCTTCACCAAGCCCAGAGCATTATTGATTTTCGATTTACGATTTTCAATTGGCAATTGGCAATTCGAAATCCTCAATCAACTGGGTTTACACGGCAATTCTATCAGACGCGGCGCGTGGCGACTACTGTCTGCCGGGCTAATTTTGATGACCCGGCACAGCGTGTTTGGTATCATGTCGAATTGAAAGACGTACGAATCGTTTTCAAAACATAATAGGGGAGATCGACTATGAAAAGCACATTTATCGCTTGCTCTATGGTGGTGTGGGCACTGTTGTGTCCCGGTTGCGGTCATCTCAATTTGGAGCGCAGGGCCCAAAAGACGTGGCCTGCGGTCGAAGTGAGCACGGAGACGCTGCAGATTCTTCGGTCTGTCCGGACGTCGGATGTCTGTGACGCCCTCGACTCGATGGGGCTGCAACAACGTTATCAAATGGATTCTGCCATGCGGCCGCTCTATTCTGGCATTCGCTTTGCCGGGATTGCACGGACAGCCGAGTACGATGTTATCGACCGGCCTTTGAAGTCGATGTCTTATCAGGAGTTCGACAAGCGGCAATATGCACAAGGGCCGCAAGGCTTGTGGCGCGAGGCCGGCCCGTGGGGTGGTCCTGACCAGGTGCTCGTGATCGATGCCAAGCGGACGGCAGCAGGAATCCTTGGTTCCGCCAACACGCTCGATGGACGCATCAAGGCAGTAGCAGGCTATGTCATTGACGGCACCATTCGTGACTCTTATGAGTGCATAATCCAGAAGACGCCGGCTTTCTGTACGGTGCGATCGCCGGCCCATCCTATGGGTCGCATCGGCCCGGTATCAAATAACCAGCCGATTACCTGCGCAGGAGTGAGGGTCAGGCCCGGCGACGTAATTGTTGCGGACGATGACGGGGTCATGGTTGTTCCCCAGGAAATTGCCGATGAAGTTGCCCGGCGTGCCAAACCGATTCAGGACAAAGACCGGCCTGGCCGGCGTAGAGCTTATGAGAAACTGGGTCTTCCGCTGGATGAGACCGTGCGATAGAAGGATGTCCCAAGAGAAGCCTAAGTACAGGAAAAAGTAGACATGGACCGAAGAGAGTTTATGAAGACCTCGGTGGTCGCAGGGGCGTATGCCATCCTTGGGACGCCCTGGAGCAGCGCCGCCGAGAGCGAGAAACCATGGTTCGATCGGCCTATGCGCTGGGCGCAGTTGGTCTTAGTCGAAAACGACCCTGGCCAATTCGACCCGGAGTTCTGGCTGGATTACTTCAATCGCATCCACGCCGACGGTGCCTGCCTGAGTGCAGGAGGCGTTGTCGCATATTATCCCACACAAATCCCGCTGCACCATCGAAGCGCGTGGCTTAAGGATACTGATCCATTCGGCTATTTGGTAGGGGGATGCCGCAAAATGCAGATGGTTGTGATCGCCCGGACCGACCCGCACGCGACATGGAACAATGTCTATGAAGCCCATCCGGATTGGATCGCCGCCGATTCGAAAGGACAAAAGAGGCGTCACTGGTCTAACCCTGAATTATGGGTCACCTGCGCGCTGGGCCCGTACAACTTCGAGCTCATGACAGAGGTTCA
>JAFNGF010000332.1 GCA_017885385.1 Planctomycetota bacterium | reverse complement strand
GGCGTATTCATCAGATGCTCCTGGCCGCGGATCACATGCGTTGCCTTCATCAGGTAGTCATCGACCACACAGGCAAAGTTATAGGTGGGGAAACCATCGCTTTTTCGTATGATAAAGTCGCCGACCTGCCCGGCTGCAAATCTGACCTCGCCGCGCACCACGTCCTGCACCATGATGTCTTCCTGCGGCGCAGCAANNGACCTCGCTTTCATCGGGAAATTTGTCCGGCCGGCGATACATCAAGTTCTTTTTCTGGGCTACCGCTTTTTCGCGCATAGCATCAAGCTCTTCGGGCGTATCGAAGCAATAATATGCCTTACCTTCTTGCAGTAATTGATTTACGTATTTGTCATATACGCCTTGCTCTTTTCGCTGAGATTGCAGATATGACCCATTTGGGCCGCCAACTTCTGGGCCTTCATCCCAGTCGATGCCGANNTATCCGTATCTTCGATTCGAAGGACGAATTTGCCGCCCGTATGCCTGGCCCAGAGCCAGTTAAAGATAGCTGTTCTGGCACCGCCTACGTGCAGATACCCCGTTGGCGACGGCGCAAAACGCGTTACGACCATTATGAACTCCGTCCATTGTGGAAAATATTCAAAATAGTAGAATAAGCTATACCACAGCTATTGTCAAGAACGAGAAAGCGGTGAGCGGCCTCGTACCTCTGCTCAACAAGGCTGAAACGTAAGCGGCTCAAGCAATCTACCTTGATTCTATCTTCAGGCTACGTTTTTGCCTGTCCCGATTGGCGATGATCTGCTAAAATATGCGCATCATAGCCGAAAGGTTTGCCATGAACAAAGAACTTGTTGTGAGACTACTTAAAGACCACATGCACGAGATCCGGCAGCGTTTCTCAGTCGAGAGACTCTGCCTTTTTGGGTCAGTTGTGCGCGGTGAGTCAGTTGACAAAAGCGACGTTGATGTCTTGGTGGTGTTTAGACAAAAAGCGACTTTTGACCGCTTTATGGACCTAAAGTTCTACTTAGAGGAACTGCTGGGAACGCGGGTTGACCTCGTAACCGACAAAGCGCTGCGTCCACAGGTACGGCAAGCAATTGAGGGAGAGATTGTCGATGTCGCGTGACGAGATGATGTATTTGCGGGATATCGCCGATAGCTGCAACAAGGTCTTGCGCTTTACCGAAGGACTTACGCTGTCGGAATTGACCGGAGACGAGAAAACCTATGACGCCATTGTTCGCAATCTTGAAATTATTGGCGAGGCCGCGAAACATATTTCCTCAGACCTGCGCAAAAAGCTGCCCGATATCGAATGGCAAAAGATAGCGGGAATGCGAGACATGCTTGCTCACGCATATTTCGGAATTGATAACGATATCCTTTGGGATGTCGTGCAAAATAAAATCCCCGAATTAGCCAGGGCAATAACCCAGTTTTTCGGCGCCAGCCAAGGTTGAGAAGTGGCGACCAGAATTGATAGATTTCTGGTATATGTTCGGACATGCTTTAGCGTGAGGCTTCAAACTTCGGTAGCTAAGCACGACAATATGCTGAAAAATGGTGCTTTTAGCGAGGGGATAACCCTGTGACAGATAAGTTCACAAGCGCGCGAGAGAGAGGCGGAGATGACTAATCCTGGACGCGCTGACAAAACAAATAGGAACGACCAGCACGCCGAACCACCGGGCAAGTTCGATTTTATTCGGCAGATTGTCGCTGAGGATCTGAAGACGAATAAACGGGGCGGGCGGGTTGCCACGCGATTTCCGCCGGAGCCAAACGGGTATCTGCACATCGGCCACGNNCCCGAAAAGGAAGAGCAGGAATACGTAGATTCCATCATCGAAGACGTCCGCTGGCTGGGCTGGGATTGGGACGATCGGCTGTACTTTGCATCGGACTACTTCGAGCAAATGTATCAATACGCAACCCAGCTTATAAAAGCCGGCAAGGCATACGTCTGCGACCTAAGTGCCGATGAAATTAGAGAATACCGCGGCACCTTGACTGCGCCGGGGAAAGATGGCCCATATCGCAATCGCAGCATCCAAGAGAATCTCGACCTTTTCGAGCGTATGCGCAAAGGCGAATTTCCGGATGGCTCTCGAACGCTGCGAGCTAAAATCGATATGTCACATCCCAACCTGAATATGCGAGACCCGGTTATGTATCGAATCCTGCACGCGACGCATCACCGCACCGGCGATAAATGGCGCATATACCCAACTTATGACTGGGCGCACGGCCTGGAAGATTCCATCGAGAAGATTACACATTCAATTTGTACACTCGAATTCGAGAATCATCGCCCGCTATACGACTGGTTCCTGGACCAACTGGGCGTTTGGCATTCGCAGCAGATAGAATTCGCCCGGCTGAATCTCAGCTATACCGTTATGAGCAAGCGTAAGCTTTTGCAATTAGTGCAGCAGGGTCTGGTGAAAGGCTGGGACGACCCGCGAATGCCGACAATCTGCGGCTTGCGCCGGCGCGGCTGCTCGCCGGAGTCGATCCGGAATTTCTGCCAGGTTATCAGCGTCAATAAATTCAACAGTACCGTGGACATCGCGCTATTGGAGCACTGCGTCCGAGAAGATTTGAATAAGACATCGCCGAGGATAATGGCGGTACTTCGTCCCCTCAAGGTAATCATCGACAATTATCCCGAAGGATTGGTTGAGGAAATGGAGGCCGTAAATAATCCGGAAGACCCCGCTGCCGGCACACGGAAGGTCCCCTTCTCGCGTGAGCTTTATATTGAGCGGGACGATTTTATGGAGAACCCGCCGAAGAAGTTCTACCGCCTGGCACCCGGCAGAGAAGTTCGGCTTCGATACGCCTATTTTGTCAGGTGCGTGGATGTCGTTAAAGATGCAAGCGGCCAGATTGTGGAGTTGCACTGCACTTATGACCCGACTACGCGCGGCGGTGATGCTCCTGACGGACGCAAGGTCAAGTCGACGCTGCATTGGGTTTGTGCCCGGTGTGCGCTGGATGCCGAAGTTCGGCTATATGAGAACCTTTTTACTAAAGAGGTCCATGATGACGTACCGCAAGGCCAGGATTTTACCGCCAATCTGAATCCAAATTCTCTTGAAGTGCTGACGGACTGCAAGGTTGAGCCATCGCTGAAAAACGCAAAGCCACTCCAGCGGTTTCAATTTGAGCGCCTCGGCTATTTCTGTGTTGACCCGGATAGTTCGCCCGACAGACTTGTACTCAATCGGACGGTGTCTCTGCGCGACGAGTGGGCCAAGATGCGAAAAGCCCAGCAGCAAGAAGGCTAACGCATAATGCTCGTGAAAATTAACCGAGCCTGATGTGCACCTGATTTTAATCCGCAAGTGTGCTTTCCGCTCCCTCACGGTCGCAGCTCTGTTTTGAGATTGTCATTTTGTCAGTATCATCTTTATCGAAATCATAAGTAGAGCCACACCAAAAAGCCTGCGTAAGATAGGCTCAGGCAGTCCCACAACAAGTTTTGCTCCGATCAGTCCTCCGAAGAAGAAGCCCAGACATACAAAGGCCGCTATCTTCAGATCGACGTAACCTTGCTTATAGTACTGCCAGGCAGCCAGGAGACCTATAGGCGGAACCAGCAGGGCCAAGGTTGTGCCCTGAGCCTGATGCTGCGAAAGACCAAATAAAAAAACCAGAGCGGGTATTATTACGACACCACCGCCAAGACCAAACATTCCGCTAAAAACACCGGTCAGTAAACCCAAAAGAATGTAGAGGATTATGTTCATACCTGTTCAACCTATCTATTCAATAATCAGAACAACATATACTAACTGCCGAATAGCTCGGAAAATTTCTCTTCGATGTTTTTGTGTTCACACAGCGTTTGTCCGACGAGGACCGCTCTTACGCCGATGGACTTCAGCTTCTCGACGTCGGCTCGTGATTTTATCCCGCTTTCAGCAACCAACTCGCTTTTATTGTCGAGAAGTCCTGCTAACCGGCTGGTAGTATTCAAATCCACCGCCATCGTGGATAAATCCCGGTTATTGATTCCCAGCACACTGTATCCTTTTTTTGGAAAGCCGATCAGGCTGCGGACTTTCAATAAGGTGTCAGCATCGTGAACTTCCAGAAGGACCGTCAGCGTCAACTCGGCAGCGGCAATCATCATGTCCATCAGTTCGCCGGACTGAAGAGCCTCGGCAATGAGCAGTATCGCATCGGCGCCGACCGCCCGCGACTCGTAAACCTGCCAGATGTCTATAATGAAGTCTTTTCGCAAAACAGGCAAAACAACCGCCCGGCTTATCTGCTCAACATACTCAAGCCGACCTTGAAAATATTTTTCATCGGTCAGAACACTGATCGCGTCGGCGCCGCACTTTTCATAAATCTGAGCAATCGCCACAGGGTCAAAGTCATGCCGAATAAGTCCTGCCGATGGCGAGGCTTTTTTTATCTCCGCTATTACATTTATGCCGCGACGGTTGGGCTTGGTCACCGCTTTGTAAAAATTGCGGCACTTGGGCATCGAGCGAACTTGTTCTTTAAGCTGGTCCAGACTCCTCTGAGCCTGCCTGTGATTCACTTCCAGCCTCTTGTCGGCGATGATCTGGTCTAACATGTTCGCCAAAGCGGTCTACCCCGCGACCTTAACGTAACCCATACGCAGTTGGTTAAGCGTATTCGTCATAACTTCCTTTTCCTCTTCGGTCAGGTTGCCTTTGGTTTTCTGCTCGATCATTTCGAGCATATCGATATTGTATCGTGCCAGCTCCAGGTCCGGCTCCCTTTTTTCCTCGCCCTTCACTTGCAGCAGACCTAAGGCAAATAAAGCCTGAGTAGCGAGCATACTTACCAAGGCAACAAAATCTGCCTCGGGCAAAGGTCCTCGTCTGGCCTTTTGCGCCGCAGGTTTTTTCTTCTCGGTTTCTTCCTGAGCCGCTAATACCTCCTTTTCGCGCTGAGCTTCTTTTTTCCAATCTTCGTCGACTACGATCTTATTTTCCTGCTCTTTTTCCTGATCAGCCATAATTTCCAAGCCCCTATAAAACGCACCGTTGGTCATTTGCGATACTTTTTCATATCTCTGTCGATATCCCGCTTCTGGTCTCTTTCGGTAATTGCCTGTCGCTTGTCATATTTTCTTTTGCCTGTGGCAAGTGCCATTTCTATTTTCGCCAGGCCCCTGTTGTTGAAATAGATTCGCAGCGGCACAAGTGTAAAGCCTCGCTGCTCGAGCTTAACTGTTATCCTGCGGATCTCCGCCTTGTGCAGAAGTAATTTTCTATTTCTGGCAGGGTCATGACCGACTTGGCTCCGCCAGGAGGCGGACTGATAGGGGGCTATTTTGGCGCCGATCAGCCAGCACTGGCCGTCCCTTATCCTACCGTATGACCCGTCCAGGTCCGCCTGGGCGGCCCGCAGCGATTTCACCTCGGCGCCCAGCAGAGAAACGCCCGCCTCGAACCTGTCAAGAAGCTCAAAATTTCGATAAGCCTTTTTGTTAACCGCCCTGGGAGCTTGCTCGTCTTTATGCTTAGAGGATTTTCCCGCCATTTGCGTTATGATAGCCGCAGCAGCAGTCTATTGCTATTTAGCCCTGGGTTTCACCCCGGGTTTTCGATGTTCGGTATATTTAGCCCTGGGTTTTACCCAGGGTTTCTATCTGATGAACCGGATGGTCAAAGGATAGCGATAGTGGTAACCATTGTTGGCCTTGACCGCCGCGATCAGTAGAAACACCAGGTCGGCAGTACCCACCGCTGTCAGCAGTATAGCACCGATGCAAAACAGCGGAATCAGCAGTGCCGATACGAGTGCACAAATTCCGACACATATCTGGAAGTTAACCGCCTCTTTGCCCTGCTCATCTATGAAGGGGTCTTCATCCTTCTTTATCTGCCAGACAATCAAGGGGGCGATGATGCCGGAAACAATAACAGGTATGACGAATCCGGCTAATCCCGCCAGGTGGCAGAACATTGCCCACATACGGGCGTCTTTATTGACTTCTTTGGCGGCCGCAGTTTCTTGAACGCCTGCTGGCTGCTTGGCAGAAGTTTCGCCGCCGCCGCCTTTTTGCTCTTGTGGATGCTGGCTTATTTCTTCCATGGTTTAACTCCCTTGCATAACCGTAAATCTATATGGCCATCAGTTGTTTCTATCAGAGATTGTTGGGGCCGTCAAGGGCAAAAATTTAGCGCCGGTGCCCCACTGCCATGGCGGGCAGATAGCAATCTGCGTTTTCGCTCAATGTTTAGCCGTCGCCGGCACGGCGACGGAAGAAAAAAGACACTCTCGGACAACAGAAATCAAGTCTCAGCAGCAGCGTTCCTGGCAAAACGAGCAAAACGAGTGACAGCCACCATTTTCTCTAAGCCGCCATTAACGGAGCTAAATCTGCACGCTTCAACACCGGAAAGCTAAGCTCCCGAAGCACTCGATTGAACGCAGCTAAAGTCAGCTTATCCGGTGCTATGATCTCAATCCCAATAGGCTTTCCATCGCGGGTGAAATCAATCACAAGTCCCGGCTCAACTCGCCTAGTTCGATGGCTCCTGTCTTTTGAACGACGCGGCAAATAGTAGTATGCAGCTATCGGCCGGCCATGTCGAAACGTTACTTCCAAATACGAGTCATTCATATCAAGATTCCCAATATGGATAGGCTGTTATTACAACCAGACGCTTGGCATCGAAGTCAGGCTCCACAATCACTTCCCAGGTTCGCCTGCGACGCAAAGTGACTATGACCCATCGCCCTTCAACTATATCAGGTCGATAGCCTCTGGAATGCTCAAGCATCACTCGCAGGTCCAATTCTGAAAAGCTACGGTCAACCATGCGCTTGAATGAATGTGGGTTGAGCTTCTATTCCCAATCCCACCATTCCGGCCACCGGTGACCTATCATATTGCTACAAGCATTTTATCACAAAATCGAATATTTAAAGCTTATTCTCTTGTCAGCTTCGTTTGATTCGGCACTTGATTAAGCCATTATCAAGCTACCTCGCGATTCCTCGGTAAAATACCTTATCCATTGTGATTTTATGCCGGTGCACAGATTTCGTCAAGTCTATCTTTCATAAATACTTAAAAGACCTTTTCGGTCGGCCGAGCCTCTTGTGAAACGACATATTACTGACATCAAAAGTGCGGCCAAACATCCGCAGAACCGAGTATGATAATAATACCTTGCACTCTCGACGTATCTAATGTATGGGTTAGTATTCTAAATTCAGCATTAGACAATTGGAGCTGTATATGGACATACCCGGCAACATCGGCTGGGCTTTGCTGCTTACGATATTTGCAGGACTCTCCACCGGCATCGGTAGCGCCATCGCTTATCTGATTAGGAAGCCAAAAATAGTCTATCTTTGTTTCTCGTTGGGCCTATCAGCCGGCGTGATGATATATGNNATCTTTTATGGAGCTTCTGCCCGCGGCTCTGCACGGCGTCGGCAAATTCTGGGGGCTCGCTGCCTTTTTTATCGGCATAGCTGTCATCGGCCTGATAGATATACTCACACCCGGGGCGAAAAACCCTCACAACTATCGGGGACTCGATGCTCCCACCGCCGCCCCGCAGGATAGCGACCTTATGCGGACTGGAATAATGACTGCACTGGTCATCGGCATTCACAACCTGCCCGAAGGCGTGGTTACTTTTGCATCAACACTCAGCGACGTAAGGCTCGGCCTATTCATCGCCATAGCCATTGCCCTGCACAACATTCCGGAGGGAATCGCGGTGTCTGTGCCCATCTTTTATGCTACCTCGAGCAAGAACAAGGCATTCTTTTANNCTCTCCGAGCCTGCCGGAGCCGTAATCGCTTATTTGGCGCTGCTCCCATTTTTAACGCCGGCTGTTCTGGCAGCAACCTTGGCCTTTGTCGCAGGAGTGATGGTTTACATATCGCTCGATGAGCTGCTGCCGATGGCACACCGCTACGGCTATGGACACGTTGTCATTTGGGGCGTAGTTCTTGGGATGCTGATAATGGCCGTAAGTTTGTTTCTGCTGTGAGACGCCCAATTTAGGTGCGACAAATTTCAGTCATGAAATGCTGAAAGGACTGTGTTATGAGAAGGTTCAAAATCGTCGTGATAGTTCTTATTTGCTGGATTCCACATTTAGGTACTAATCTGGCCAGGCCCCAGACACCAAATATAGTCCCCAGCCAGCATAGGCTTAATGTTGTTGTGGATGCCCGGCTCGAGCTTTTAGCAGTAGTACAATTATTAAGCAATTACGGTGAACGCCTGGGATTGATCACTCGATACGATTTCCCATACAAGCGCGATGTTGTGGCATATTTTTCAGCATATAAAAATCATCGTGCAGTGCAATTGTTCGCAGAGATGAGCAAGAGCGGTTTCAGCTTTGACGCCCCTCCTGCGGTTATGCTTTATCTTTCGGACCCGCCGGACCTGAATACACAGTTGCCTTTCACTGACTATCTAAATAGAAGAGCCGGAGGCGAGAAACGTCTGAACCAGTTTGTTAGCTCGCTTCGTGACTTTGCTAAGCAGACGCAATTTGAATCGTTTTTAAAATCGCACCAAGAAACCTATCGACAGATTGTTGCCAATGCACGCACGAAGCTTGTGGTGAGCTTATCGAATCCAACGGAAAGTATCGATTATATTGGGACATTAGAGAGTTATTATGGCATGAAACATCACACCTACAATATTATGCTTGTTCCCTTATTTGTCGGCGGCTTTGGTCACCGTGTAGAAAGGGCGGACGGCGCCTGTGACATCTATAATATTTGTGGGCCAATGAATATAGAAAATGATTTGCCGGTATTCGGCACAGTAGAGAGTTTTAGAGACCTTGCCTGGCACGAGTTTGGACACTCTTTTGTTGTCCCTACAATGAATAAGCTTCACAGCAGCATCTCTAAGTATTCATCCCTTTACGAGCCTATCTCGGATAAAATGAAGAAACAAGCTTATGGAAGCTGGGAGATATGTGTTAATGAGCACCTCGTACGAGCAGTTGCTACCAGACTCGCTTATCAGCAGATAGGTAAGGAAGCGGCAGAAAAAAACCTTCTATATGAGAAGACAAGAGGATTTTTCTATGTCGAGGCCCTATGCAAGCGACTCGAGAAATATGAGAACGAGCGTAACAAATATCGAACATTTGCGGATTTTTCTCCGGAGCTGGCTGACGTCTTCAAAGAGCTGTCGGAAAAGAAATTGGGCAGCGAGTTTTACTCTGTCCCATTCACCGGGACCATAAACGCCGTCGTTTTGGACAAGCAGTCTGTAATCCTAATCGTACCTACCAATGAAAGCAGCAAGACCTTGCAGGACAGAATCCATGCCTACGTCACGGCGGTTCGTGACAAATTCTTCAAAGACTCACCCATATTGACGGATAAAGAGGCTGTCAAGAAGGACCTGTCAAGTAATTCCTTAGTTGTTTACGGCACACCAGCAGGAAACCTCTGGCTTGCAAAACATATTACTGAGATGCCTGTACGGATCAGACCAGACCAGATTGTCGCAGAAAGTGCTTATAGCGGCACGAACTTGCGGTTTATTTCAGCCTGGCCGAATCCCCAAAATCCTCAAAAAGGAGTAGTAATCTATACAGCCCAACAAGCTGAGGATGTGATAGATATCAATTCTGTTTTCCATGGGCCGACGGATTACGTAGTCGCAAAAGGCAGACAGATTCTGAAATCCGCAGACTATAATAGACAAAATCCGCCGTGGACTTTTAAATAACAAGTCATAGAACAGAAAACATCAGGCACGTTATCTGGCCGTTGTTCGAATTTCCCGGCAAAATTTGCCCATTAACTGCATTGCCCTATCAGTTCTTTCAGGCGAGCCGTCCATCTTTGCATAGGCGTCAACCAGCTCCAAAAGGTCTGCTGCCGCCTCAACCTGCCCATACCGGTGCGCAACATTCACAATCGCGGCGTCAAGGCCATACTCCATCGCCTTTGCGACGTATGCCCTGCAAACACCTATTTTCCGGCCCGGCAAATCGGCAGCGCAGTTGCTTACACCAAGAACACAGTGCACGCCCTGCATCTGCCGGTCGGTCTTTATCTTCTTAATGGTCTGGAATGTTCGGTAAGTATGGCCCGGCACGCCCGGCTGCATAGGCATGTCAATCGCCAGCGGAAAAACCATCGGGTCGAAGAAAATCTGCTCGCTTTTGAAGCCGTATTGCCCAACCGCCGCATCCAAAATCTGCCTTGCCAGCTCGTGCATCTCGGCAACCGAGCTTGAGATACCCGGACCAGCAGAGGCCTTTTCGCTCAGCAAAAGCCCGACGAAAGAAAAATCAAAATCCTTCTTAAGCGGCAGGATTTTATCCGCCGTATAAATCTTTACCGAATTTACAAGTGGTGGCTTGACTCGCTCAGCAGTATTATACCACTCTTTCAGACCGGCTGTCAGAACATCGTCGTTACTGCTGTCGATACAAACCGGCACGCCGCGGCCACATTTTCGAATCAGCGTGACATATTCGCGCATCATACCGACAGCAACTTGAAGCTCGTCTTCGCCAAACGAGTCGACATTGACGGCGATATAATTCGCGCCATCGCCGGTCTGCGATTCAATCAAGGCCCTAATATAGTCCAACTGCTTGCTGGGGGCGCAATAGGCATCCGAGCCCAGCTTGTTTAGCTCCTTCATTATCTTGCCCGTTTCGGGGATAGAGGCGTGGAGCGATTCGCCAATAGTGATTAGCTGCCGTTTCATAATGCTGATTGTACAAGGACCAGAGTTTTATAGCAACCGCTGACCAAGTCGGCTGCAATACCCAGCGTGCTATCGCTGGGCTTCTGTTTTCTATCCCGCATGTACCAAGTAGCCAGCTGTGGATAACCTGTTGATAACCCAGGCTTTATCTGTAAAGATTGCTCTCGATCCTGCCGGACGTGCTTTGGCATAATTGCGGGCCATTTTTTCGCCCGCGCGGACTGTAAGTAAGAAGTCCACACAGGTAGCTTGTAACTGCCTTGCCAAAAAGAGGTTACGTCAACTATACGGCAGGTTAATAATGCTAAAGCCGAATCTCGAGTTCCAAAGACCTCGGATGCCAGAATTTACCGAAACCTGCAACATTTTATCGAAAAATCTGCCTGTTGTGGATAATGTGTAGAAAACCGCACCTGAATGTATAAATAAACCCGGTTCCTTTGTGCTCGAAAATTCGCCTTGTCGATAGCGTATCGCCGGCATTTTCTACACAGCGTAAGCATTATTTGCTGATAGCCTTGGCCTCTGCGCGTATAATACTGCGACTGTTATTGCCCTGCTGGCAGAACATAAGGAACCGAGCATGACAGCTCAAAGAAGTATATACGTGATGACTCTGTTGTTGGCTTTTGTCACCGGCCAAGGCTGCAAAACACCGTTGGGAGAACTGATCGCCTCACAGGATAGTTACGCCTGGTCTGAGCCAACCTGGGGCGAAGCGGCAGAGGGCCTTCAGTGCCGGCTGCGCCCTGACAAACGCATTTGGCAAACGGGCGAAACGCCCACTTTCAAAATAGACGTAAAAAATCATGGACAGCGCATGTTCGCCTTTCCGCCGTCGCACATCCAGCAGATCTGCAGAATCCAGTTCGATGGCAAGTGGTATCGTTGGCCAAGTCCCGTTATGATTGATAGTGCCGTATGGCCGCTGGCCTCCGGCGTTCAATTTGACGACATCCCAATCACGCTGCACGAACAATTCGGCATCAGCATTACGCCCGGCAGGCATGTTGTCCGCGTGGCTTTGGTTTTGGAAGGAGTTCAAGTCGTAAGCAATCCGGTTGGGATAAAAATTTTGGCGATAAATCCAAAAAATTGATGACTCTCCCTGCGGCCCAAAACTATTTGCTGCGGCTAATTTGCCTTTGTACTGGTCGATTTACAGAACCGCCATTCGTGGCTGTCCCTATCATTTTATTCCTATGCGTTCTGAAAGTAATCCACGAAACTGCTCCTTAATGAATAGGTCATCAAGAAAGCCGCTAGAGAAGAAATTGGTGAATTTTAATTCTCCATCCTTGGGATCACGTATGATAAATTCGTAGTAGAGTGGAGTCTGGCCCTGTACTCGGTACAGAACAATATAGAGAGGCTCTGCATCGATTACAAAACGAACTGTCCGCTCACGAGTCGCCATATCGGTAAAGTATGATTCAAGATACGCTGGAGACTCTGGCTTGGCGATCCATTTGAGATACTTCTCACGACTCCTATCCGAATAAAAGCGGGCGAGAGCTTCGCGAGGCGACCCACCTGGGATCAAAAGGTATTTGTTCTGGAAAAAGCTGACGACTTCGTCGGTAGGCTTTCCGGTAGGATCAATTGTATCGGAAAAGACTTTAAAATGGTACTTTTGGCCGTTAAACTGGAGATAAGCAATATGCTGAGTATCGTTTGTCTGAGGAAGGGGGACTTCATATTCCAATTTCCTATCCTCAACCGCAGCAAACTTCGTGGGTGAAATAGCCATCTGCCCCGCTGTCTGCACAAGCAATGACTCAAGGCTATCCGGGTTTTCAAGGCTCCACCAAAACGTCCCTTCCGGACCAGTTACGAAACTTAATTTGGTTCGAAAAGGCGCTGAACCTGTTGATGATTCAGCGTCACCTCCGAAGACAAAGAGCCCGCCATTACCAAGATAGAATTGGCTAACAACCTTCAATTTCTCCAACTTCTCTCCGGCTAAAGCCTCGCTGAAGCACCAAGAACAGGCTGTGGAGACCCATGTTTTAGCTTTATCATTATGCTTCTGTATCTGTTCTGCCTTCATGCCGCGCTGCCGGAAGCTCATACTTAGACACTTCTCCAAGTCATTTGCACGAATAGCAAACACAAGCTCCTTAAATCGCGATTCTCGTATTCCATTTTCTTTGGAAAAAAAGTCCGGAAATGACAGATTGTATTCCTTGACATCGCACTTGATATAGAGCGACGTTAGCAGATAGTAAACCAAGTCAACATGGAAGGCAAGCGGATAACTTTTCGTTTGAATTTCTGCACCCATGGCTGGTACAGTAATTGAGATGGCAGGTAATAGCGACAGGAACGGAACAAGAATTCTTAGCGGAATATGTTCCACAACATCATAACCGACGTTTTTATGTTTGGCGGCCATAGCGAACCTCCTGCGCAATTGCGCTTACGTTAAGGTTGCCCGATCAACGGTGGCATGCCTGGCTAATTACGTTATTTTTCGCCTTTGAGTTTGAGCAAAATCAACGATGCTTATATGTTGCCTTGTGTCTTATGTTAATTGAA
>JAFNGF010000331.1:332-4945 GCA_017885385.1 Planctomycetota bacterium | reverse complement strand
GGTAGTCTGTCGGCATACCAGGATCTGGAAGCTGCTGCTGCCGACCTGGGCGTAACTCCGGCGGAGGGATTGGCCTTGGTTAAAGACCTTACAGGTAAGACGGTTGCGGACCTGAGCTTTATGACCCTGGCCGATGGCGCTATTCCGCCAACGTCCACCCTGGGCTTACTGGTAGACGGCATTAGGTTGACAGGGACGGGTACGGTTACGCTGACTCTTATGTCTGATGACTTTGCCACGACCTATGATTCAAGGGAGGTCCCCATTCCTGAGCCGTTGACCATTGTTCTGCTTGGCCTGGGAGGTTTGCTGCTGCGTCGCCGCAGTTAATCTGAAACGAACCAGAAATTAGTGATGAAGCGGGGCAGGCCAGTAACCTGTCTCGCTTTTTTTATTGCCATTTTTTCCCTGCCAGCTAAAATGGTATTTTGCTTCTTCGAGGCTCGAATAAAATGAGAGATACTTTGCAATTGTCATTACTATTCATTCTGTTAGACGTTCTCAATCAGAAAATGTGGGGCTGGCTACGATGAATACAAAGGTGAAAACCATTCTTTTGTCGGCTTGGCTTTTATGGGCTGCGGCGGGATGTCACGAGCCTTCAAGGGGACGCCCCATTCCTAAACCACTGCCGGCGGACATTGCCGGGGCCTGGAAGGCCCAAGGTAGTTCCTGGAAGATAGTTTTGAATGCCGACGGGACTGTGTCTTCGGCGGTTGTTCCCATGGGCGAAATTGAAATTAAGCCCAACCAGACGGCGAAAGTCGAAATGAAAGATGGGAGCTATAGCGCCTTCAAAGCCGGAGATTGTGCGGTTCAGTATACGCCGGCCACCAGAGAGCTATTTGTCAGTGTCCAGATCAAGAAGATTCACATTGTGTTTGGGGATAATGTGATTGACGGCAGCAGCACCGACAGATTTGTGGGCCCCGTCTCGGAGGATGGCGAAGTATGGGCGGCTGATTGGATAACCGTTTTTAACTACGGCCCGCGTTTTCCTCAGGACCCGAATGATGTATTTGCTGAGCCGCTGATCTTTGAGAAGGTCAAAGACTGAGTCATAGAGTCTCGGCCATTCAATAATCGTAGTAACGCATTCCATCGTCATCGACGCCGGGCCAGTCGAGTCTTATGGTCTCTGTCGCCGGCTGGTATATCCACCCGGAATTGCCGGTCGCCCCGGCTGGAAATGCTTCGCTATTTCCAATCATCCTCATGGTGTCCAGTTTATTGAAAGGATTCTGGGGCACCTTTACAAAATAGTGGCTGTCGAGTGTGGTTTGTCTGCGGAAGTAGTCGCTGCTTGGAGCGGCGGTCGGATCATTATCTTTGTAGCCCGGGGCAACGCCGGTATGTTTGGCAGCGTATAGCTCGATCGCGCTTCGTAGTATGCGTAGGTTATCTTTGGCCGCAACTTCTTTGGCCTGCGTCACGTGCGACTGGAACTGAGGCAGGACGATTGCAGCCAGGATTCCCAGCACCGCGACCACGATTATCAGCTCGACAATAGAGAATGCTTGCCCCGTACCAATCGTCACGCGCGAAGAATGCACCTTTGCGGCCCGCCAATGGCGAGTCGGATAGGCGTCTAATTGATTCGGGGCTTGTTTCATTTGTTCGTATCGTTCCGCTTGCGAGGGCCCCCGCTTCGCGGCAAGCCTAAAGACGTACTGTTGGCACTATGACCGCTTTCGTCTTATCGACCGCTGCGGTCAGCCACTTGACCGGTGAAATAGCAGTCAGACCGAGAAATTGCTGGCAACAGGGGGAAAAAATGAGGCCCGGAGCACCCGAGCAGATTCCTTGTGCGTATATGGGAAAGCGGTCTTGACAGAAAGGCTGATAATTGTATAGACTTAGCAATAACGAAGACGTGAATCTTTGCGGGCGTAATTCAGTGGCAGAATGTCAGCTTCCCAAGCTGGACGTCGTGGGTTCGAGTCCCATCGCCCGCTTTCTACCTATCCAGCCTTCGTCCGTCAGGGCCGGACTTCCGGCCTTCGCACCCGCTTCGGCGGAGTCGGCTTCATCGACAAGATCGACCACGCAGCGGAAGCCTATCGTTGCGCAGCGGTCAAGTCCGGGCCACATCAGAATGAATTTTGCCGCAAAGTTGCAGGGTTGTGGACCGCCATCCGCTCCCCCCGCTCTTGTCTTTGCCAAGAAGACGCGGGGGTCGCGCCTCTGGTCGCAGGATTCATGCGTTTCAGGAAGTGCTCGAAAAAAAGGTAAATTTGCTCGTTCGATTCCAGAGTTGGCGTGTGCCCTTTCCGGCTGGTCATCGCAACCCTGTTGGAATAGCCCAACAGCGTATTGACGGCGATTGTGTGATTAAGGGCTTTCCATCGCTCCGGCGGGTCTTCTGAGCCGCCAGAGACCAGGAATGGCCTGGGGGCCATCAAGGCATGCAATTCGTGCAGATCATGTCCCTGCTCAAGCAGCCTCTTGTATGGGCCTGTTCGAGGATTACTCTCGCTGGGGACCCCGGCGCGCCGGGGCTGTTTGTCAGGCCTGCCCTGAGCGAAGCCGAAGGGCTCATATCCCAGATACCATGGCTCCCAGTAGTTCACGTTAGGCCGGGTCTCATCAAAGATGATGCCGGGGTCTGACCAGACGGAGCAGGCGAACTTTTCATATAGACAAGATGCGAACATTGCCCATTTGCCGCCGTAGGAATGGCCCACGATCCCGATGCGGGCAGGGTCAACTTCAGGCCTGTTTGCCAGGCAGTTGCAGCAGTTGGCGGCCACGTAGGCAAGCGCAGAAAGCGGCTGAAGCGGAGTTTGCCCTTGCCCGGCCTCATACAAGGGCTTGTATGTAGGTCGCAGGCTGCAAAAGTCCGGCGTTCCGATCGACAGAGTGACGAACCCACGCCTGGTCAATTGCAAACCGAAGTCCGTCAGCTCCTTGCCCAGGCCGGCTCCGGTCTCGGCGTCATAGTAGACCACCAGTACCGCGGGAAACGGCCCTTCGCCGTCCGGAACAAGCAGATAGCCCATTACTGTTTGCTGGTTCGGCGCTATCTCGATTGAAAGGCGATGCTGCGTGAAGCTCTCTCGCTGCTCCTTCGCCAGATATTTTATTTTCGGTTTGTCGATTAACGGAGGCCAAGACCCGATGAGTGTATGCCAGGTTTCCAGTATCTCTGCCCTACGTTTTTGCCAGTCCGCCGGCGTCTTAACGGTTGTGCCATCATTGAATTTTGACACCGGCTTATAGTCACCGTAGTCGCCGGCAAATGCAGGCGGAGGTTTGAAGAATGGTGCTATTTTCCCGGGCGGCTCTGCGATGTTACTATCTTGAGCTCTGCGCGGTTGACTGCACAAGCCCCCACGGCTCGATAGCAGCAGCATCAGGACGACAGCAGGCACAAATGTCTTCATTCTTATGGCCATTGCCGGAGACTTTCTTACCAAAAGCAACAAGCACTATCGGCAATTGAAAATTGTAAATTGAAGATTGGAAATTGGCAATGGTCATCGCGCGGGCTGGGCGGGTTTCGGCGCCTGGTAATACCGCGCCATCGAGTCGCATAGCTGCTGCAGGACTTTTCGCCCGTCAGGATTTGCTTCTAATCCGACAAACTGCAGGCCCAGATGAATCGTTTTTTCATCCGCGCTCGGTAAGACCTCTCTGACCTTAGCATCGAGCGCTACCGTCCGGTCGATCGGAGTCTCCGTTAAGATCAGCCTGACAAATTGGTTCTGCTCGAAGTCCGGTCTTTCTACAACGTTGACGGCAATTTTTGCCCCTGCTTGCGAAATGTCGAGAAGTTTTCCCTGCCAGTACCGTTCGGGAAGTCTCTTGTTATCGTTATTTTCGAGGCCCTTATACCAGATTAAAGCCTTCACCTCCAGTTTGCTGACGTCAAGGCGAAAGTAGCTTCTTCTTTCAACGTGTTCGCTGTTTTCGGCGTCGTGGAGTTTTATAGTCCCGCCTTGTTCGCCGGATTGTGACGCCTCCAGGACGACCGCTCCTTCTTCAGCGTCCTGGAATATTCTGTCAAAACCGATGGCCTCGAATATCTCTCTTGTAATGGGAGCGACCTTGCAGAAAGCCAGACGACGGCCCAGGCACGTCAGAGTTTTATGCAGTCTGGTCAGCTGGCAAAGAGTCAGGCACGTGACTCGTCCTACTCTGGAGAAATCCAGTATTATGTCGGAATCGGGCTTCTCATAAGCGGTGTCTATCACGGTTTCTAATTCGTTACTGGTGTGTGGTTCGCCCGGTAACTGAACGATAACAATGTCTTTAGACCAAGTTTGCACACTCATTTACGAGCCTCCGTAGATGCCCACGGGTAATGCTGAAGCTTTTGACTTATCAGTTATTATCGGTCAGATCGCGGTGCGACTTCAGTACTTTTGCCCGCCGCCCCCTTCTTGCTCCCCGCTTACGCGGGGACAAGTTTACCCCTGCGAAAACAGGGGCAAGAAAACAGGGGGGTTGGTTGACTTGCGGTGCGGTATCGTTATACTATGTTTTGAACATTCGAATTTGTTTCGGATTTCGAGTTTAGAATTTCGGATTTGAATGTCCGCCCCCATCGTCTAGTGGCTTAGGATACCGGGTTCTCATCCCGGCGACAGGGGTTCGACTCCCCTTGGGGGTAT
>JAFNGF010000331.1:0-246 GCA_017885385.1 Planctomycetota bacterium | reverse complement strand
GGCTGGCGCTCGATCAGGCTAAGATCGCCCAGGAAAATGGCGATGTGCCTATAGGGGCGGTCATCGTTCATCAAAACCAGATAATCGGCAAAGCGTACAACCAGAGAGAACAGCTAAAAGACCCAACAGCCCACGCGGAAATAATTGCCCTTACCCAGGCGGCAGCGGCGCTTCAAAGCTGGCGTTTGACCGGCTGTACAATGTATGTCACTTTAGAGCCTTGCCCGATGTGTGCCGGTGCGCTGG
>JAFNGF010000330.1 GCA_017885385.1 Planctomycetota bacterium | reverse complement strand
CGTCGAAAACACCCTCGAAGGGGACGCTGTAGCGTCCAATAGGTGTGAAGCCATAGCCGTTATTCCAGGTCTTCGTGGCGGAAGCATCTATGTCACTTGCCAGCTCGTAGCAAGCGGTCAAGTCCCTTTCTATTTGCTGTAGCTCGTAGACGTTTGTAATTATGTACGGGTCATTCTGCGTTCCGCCGCCGCCGCCGGTAAATCTGCGTATGGTAAAGGTCTGTACGTCTGCCGAACTACCTTCGCCTGCCGAGTTTTTCGCCTGAGCCATAAAATAATAAGTGCCCGCGGTTAAACCGGTCTGCTGTTCAAAAAACAATTGTCCGGTCGTCTTGCAGTCAGCAGGGTCACTCCACCCGGTACAACACCAAAAGCCCCATGTCCAATAGGTAAACCTATATTGACAAGGCTCACCGCCATCATCAAGCACCAAACCCCGCAACGTGGCGGTTGTACGCCCGACATCGGTCGGGGCGAAAGTAATTACCGTTGGCGGTACTACGGATGCAGGCGGACCACAAGATAGCACTAAATCCACCGGCGACTCGGCGATAACCAGCACTGCCGCGCCCGGACTCTGACTCAATACATATCCCGGCGGGACGATGTCACTGTGCTGCTGCGTAATCACGCCGACAACCAGGCCGGCGGAAATAATCGCTGAGGCCGCATCCGCCCGGGCCATGCCCACCACGTCAGGCATCGGCAGCTCGACAGCGGTAATGATAAGCTCGACGCTATCTATGCGGCCGGTGTCGAAGTAAAAAGCATCGTAAATCTGCAGCCGCCAAGAGCCGAAGCAATCCTGCCCGTCAAAAGCGGACAAACGATAAGGCTCTCTCGGCTTGAACCGGCCAGTAAACGGCGCCTCGCCCTGGTCAATCGGGACCGCCGCTTCATCGTCAAAGATAGTCTGCGTATAATTTTCGCCTTCAAAGTACTCGTTGTAAGGATTGTACATGACCAGGCAAATTCTCGTGCCGGCAGGGCTTTGAAGAAAAAGCTGCAAATCGAAGACGTTCGTGTGTCTCAGATTGATGCGGACATCCAGGTCGCTGATAGTCAGATGGTCAGAGATTTCTATAACTGCGTCGTCCGTCCAGCCGCGTGTGCTGTCAGGGTCGGCGGGGATCAGCAGGTTGAAACTGCCCGTGTAGGTATGGACCGAGCCGGCGACGGCAGAAAAACCAGAGCAAATGATAATAGCGAAACTCAGGGCAATCCGTTTAGCTGCGGTGCAAGAGTCCATTCCCTGCCAGTGCGAAAGACCACGTATCCAAATGGTTGCTATCCCGTAGGTCCGCGGTGAAACCGCGATTAGCCCCCGCGTTCCACGCGGCGTCTCAATCGATGCCGGTTATACCTTATCTGGGGTCGGCGGGCAGCGCATTATTTGCTCTTGTGCACATTTGCCGCGCCGCAACTACCGTCGGTCTTCGGCTGGGGTATATGGATCTCGGTCTTGAGGATGCGATGATATACATCGGTATTGCTTTCGCCGGGGTCCAGCACACCTAATTCACCGCAGGGACCGTGGTTCAGCAGACTATCAATCAGTCCGCAGGCGGCAGGCAGCCCGTACCTCCAGGGAGCGCGGCTGACGGCGTCAAGCATCGGGCTTGGGCTGTTCTTCTCAGCCGCAGCCAAGGCAGCCAGCAGGACGGCATAATCGCCGATTAAGCCTGAGCCGCCCTGACAAGACGCAGCCACATCTATATTAATTCGCCGCTCGCCCGCCAGAGCCGCGTCTGGGCGGGGCCAAGCCTGCCCCTGCGAAAGCAGGGGTATGGCGGGTAAACCTGACGGATTAAGATTAACTGCAACTGCGGTGACCGTATGCGAGGTCATAGCAACGCGTTCGTCCGGGTCTACCGCCACGTAGAGCAGCTGCCACTGTCCGGGCACAGCCAGACCCTCCGGGAGGCTGCCTATGTAACATCCTGCCTCGTGTGAGTACGTCAGCTCTATAATGGTATTAGGCCTGGTGACGCCGGCCGGCGGAAAAACGACCGCGTACACGGTGCAGTCCTGATCGAGGCGACAGTGGCGAACGCCGGCCCTCACATAGACCGATTCGCCCACGACAGCCAACCCTTCCAGACTGATTGCGCCCTGATCCATAACGCAATAGGCCTGGCCGGAAATCTGTAAGCAGGGCATCCGGTCGAGCTGCGGACACTGCCCCGACACAGTGGAGTCCGCCGACATTTCGCCCGCAGTACTGGTGCCGGCGGCAAAGAATTGGGGACTCTGATCATCGTAGAGGTCCAAGATGAATTGTCTGGCCCTGCTCCAGGCCGGCTCTACAAGCCCTTCTGAAGAAATCTGATTCCAGAAGTGCCGGCTGAAGGACAGCAGGCCGCCGTCCTCAATTATATGAGACTGCCAGCCTCCAAGGATGCTGCCTTGCGATGAGGCGACAATTGTAACGCCCGGGCCGGTGGCAGCTAAGTCATATATGAAGCTGCCGGAGAGCGGAAATTCAAGAACCGCGGTTGCCCGCAGCAACGGGCATACGGTAGCGCCCGCTTCTATCTGCCGCTGCTCGATGCCCGCCCGCAGCGCGCTGAGCCAAGAAGCCAGCTCGCCCGCCGAAATGGCGTCATCCTTATTAATGTAGAATGTGTTTGGCCCGCCGGAGCCTGAGACGACGTAGATCAGAAGTGGGCTGTACCAGGCGCCTCCCTGCTCAGTAATGCAGAACTTTTCCGCCGCCCAGCTCTCGATTGCAGCTTTGAGATGCTCAGCCGTAGCCAAGGCATCCACGTCAGGCTGTCCATCGAGATCGCAATCTGCAGATAGGTCAGGATGCAGAAGATAGATTCTGTCGGCAGGCAGCCCCAGCGACGACCGCAGCACTGTATAGGCGTATTTTGCCAGACTATTAACGCTGTTTTGCAGATCTTCACATTGACCCGTCAGTCGATTCCAAGCCTGCCCGCCGTAGCCGGCGACGATAATCGCAGAACGTGCGGGCGGAAGAATCGGGATAATCGCCTCGCAATAGGCGTCGCCGTAAAAGACGCAGACGTGATAAAGTCCGGCAAGCCTGTCCCGAGCCCAGTCGAGGGGGCTTGTTCCGAGCCGAGTCAAGGGGCAGGACGCCGCCCTCAAATCAAACGGCAGATCTGTTAAATCCTGCTGGAAATGAAACTCATAACGGTATGAGCCTTCTACATTCAGGCCGACGTTGCCGTCAAATACCACCTGCCCCTGCGGACCGACAATGCTCATCCGCACCGTCTGGCCGGTGTCGCCCGCCTGGAAGGGATGAACCGACCCGGTGAGCCAGAACCTCGTACCATTGCTCAACCTTTCCTGCTCCAATTGAAGGCTCACGGCGCACCGGCTGGGCTCACACGCTGAAGCTGCGCCGGAATTCGCCAAGCTCAGTCGAGCCCCGGCGATGGTAAACCCCGCTGCCAAGATCGTCAGCAAGACAGCAGACCGCTTTAGACTTTGCCCCTTTTTGCTCATCATTGGCTTCTCCATTATTTATTTGACGACAGCAGATTTAAAAAAGGAACCTTAAGGCTAGCGCTCTATCACTGATGATTTTGTAGAGCGTCGTTTCCTACTCGCCGTGGAACCCGGCTTGTTGGGTTTCCGGATTCCTTAGCCCAGGAATGACGCCTATACATCGAGAGCTGATAGAGCACTATATGCCCCCTTGATTCAGGAGGTTTACCTTAAGGCTCCCGGGACTAGACCATGAAAAAGCTTTTTCCGGGTCTATCGTCCTGGATTTACACATCAAAAAGCGACCTTCGGCCCAGTCCATGCGCTACTTGCAGTCCCACTGTGTGCTTTCGCCGTCAAGGGCCGCCGCCAACCTTATCAACCTGCCCCAGGCCAAGATACTGGACATTTCTATTAACTCCGTGGGGAGAAATAATGAGCTGAACCTGTAGACCAACGAAGCCTTGCATGCCCAGCGCAGCCCCGATGCCGCCGTCCCTTACCGCTTCTTGGCCAAAGATGCTGTCGAGAGACTGGTCCTGTATCCCTGGGCCGCCGCCGACAACCTGCAGCTGTCCACCAAGCACATTCGCAGCTTGACCGACGCCAAACAGGCCGTCCATGCCTATCGCGCATGCGCCCTGGATCAGCACGCCGCCTTCACTCTGCAGAGCTGTCGCAAAGTGATAGGGGTCGGTGGCCTGCTGGTTATGACCTACGACCGCCACATTTGTGTTTTGGGCCGTACCAATCGGTCCTCCTGCCAGCAAAACACCGTTTTCCGCCCCAAGCAGAAAGCCCTCAGCTTGACCTATAGCTCCAAAGGCTGCACAGACAGGCAGAAAGATAAGTATAAGAAAAACACCCAATCCTTTACGCATTTTTTTAGTCCTTTCTTGACGAGTTTTGCGTTTACTATGCAAGAGGGAACCCTAAAGGTGTCGCTGCTTTTGTCGAGCGGCCCTGCCACTTCAGGGCTCCCTCTTGACTAACTACCACGAGCAAAGCTCCCCGTCCCTTTGACAAACCGAAACTGTCAACACTATAGATCGACTTGTGTTTGAGTTGTCCCGACAGTCAGAGTGNNGTGCTGGGGCCACCGCTGACACTTGAAAGCTGGCCGGCAAGCAGTGCACTGGACTGGCCCATCGTGCCTGCACTATTACCCGCCGCCTGGTCCTGGATGACGGCTAGAGTATGGTTGCCGGTAGCATTACCGCTGCCATCAAGTTTCATAACCTGCTGGCCTAAGCCGACGACAAGACCTTGGGATTCTATCTTGGCGCCGCAGCCATCACCTATAAGCTGCAGTTGATCGCCCGCGACCAGCGCCTCTTGCATGACGTTCCAGGCGCCGCCGCAAGTGCCTATAACGGAGCCAGACTGAACGAACATGACCAACGCATCCTGGCAGGCCCAACTGCAAAGCTTGTTGTCGTTCTGATTGTTCAGGAGCATGACGGTGTTCGTGTTGGTGGATTGGCCGCCGGCGCCCACCAGAGCTACTAAGTTCATTGATCCAATAGCAAAATCCTGGTTCTGGAGCTTGAAGTTTGGCGGACAGTCCGGAAGCACCGCCAGCGCAGGACTGGACAACAGCACTATCGCTACTAAAGAGAAGAGAATCGACTTTAACATTTTAGGAACTCCTTTTCGTTACTTTATGCCTTACACATCTCCTTTTCGATTGCCAACCACACATTGGCAATCACTAAAAACAGAGAGCTTTTTGTTTCCCGTTTGCCTCCTTTCCCCCTCCACTGAAATAGTCCCTTGTATTAGTTTCTGGAGAGCTTCGATCTCCAACGAAGAAAATTAGTGTATTGTTAGGTTCTGCACCTGGCGTCCTTGCTGAAACCCGGCCATCTCAAAAAGCTCGCGGCTGACGTTGACTCCCGGGGACGCATCTTGTGCCGCAGGATCAGCAACGTGCTCGGCGTTTTGCGTTGTTACGATGGGAGCCTGTGCCGGCCTTGGCATCGCGGCGGAAACTTCCTGGACAGGCTGCCCGGTCTGCTGGACGGCCTGAGGCCTTACGCGGATTTTATCGTAGAGGCATTTGGGAATGCCCCTTCTGAAGGTGGCCTCCGGCCAATACCTGTAGCCTTCGCCGCTAACAAGAGCCTCTCCTTTGCCTTCGGTGATTCCACTGGAGTAGCCGCCAAACAAAGAAACCGAATAATTAACCTGGCTATAGCCGCCGGCTGCCCCAGGGAAAGAAGTATTGGAGCCTACGGTGACGCCCTTCATCCCACCTGAGACAAGCAGGATGTCAACGTCCCACGGCAAAGCCTCCGCTACCGCAGCGTCATAAGCATGATCCCAGTTGCGCTCTACCACACCCTCTACGCCAACTTTGCCCACATAAACGTAACCCGCTTCCTTAAGCAGGCCCCTATCCACGTTGGAGTCAACAAAGACCAGCAGGGGCTTTTCTTTGGGTCTGCGAACGCGCAACAGCGAATTTGCTATCTCAAAACCCCTGCCGTGATGGAAGTTATCAGGACCGCCAAATAGAGCGCAGACGCCGTTGACCATTGCCGCCAAAACGTTAAGCGGCCCATCGTGAGGCAACGATTCAACGACCTGCTTAAGCTCTCTCATATCATCGGGGTCACCAGGATCGTACGCCCGCTCGTAGGCCTGGCTATCTCCGTTGGGGCCGGTGGGAAAGTAAGCCTTCAAAGTCCCCCAGCCGCCGTGGCTCCAATAGGGTAAATAAGGCGGATAGGAAGTCAGCGGCGGTGTCCGGTTCTTAATGTTGGAAATCGAAGTGGTGCTGATGAGCGCAACAGCGCCGGAATCTGAATCAGAAGTCGCGTCTCCGCTAACAGCAAGAGCACCGGACTCGGCATTTGCATTACCACCTTCGGCGGTCGCGTCGCCTCCCTCGGCCAAAGAATAGCCACCGCCAATCACGGACTGGTACTGAATTTGATCGTTGGTTTGGCTGGCGTTGATTAGAGTTCCTGAACCATAATCCACCGCGTAAGCGGCGGCGGCAATAAGAAACGCCGGCAACACGCTAACCGACAACATAATTAACTTTAACTTTCTCATGATCAGTCTCCCTGACAGAAATTACGTTTTCTATTCCCACAGAAACTCACAAACACCCCGCTAACGCTGCAAAGCAGCTACAATCCCGTTCTTCATGGCCAGCCTCCTTTCCGGATAATTTGTGGTCGCGTACCGGCTTATTTCTGCTCCACCTCCGGTGTGTGCAAACAAAAAGCCCGACAGAACCTTTGTTTGCTCTGTCGGGCTCACTTTTCGTAAAGTAGAGTCCGCCGAAGTCGACAATATTGTGGCGCATTGAATTGCGCCAATANNACCCGTAACCGACCTGCTCAGCGCGCTGTCTGAGCTTCTCCAAAATGGCGCCGGATCTGTCCTGGTTCGGTAGAAGTGCCTTCTCACAGTTTTCAGCCATCCCTGCCTTAATGTACATCCTTGCTTCCCCTTCGCTACTGTTGCGTTCGAGGCCACAACTCGGCTGTATCTACTCCCTGCTACAACCTTGCAATCGGCATCTAACTCGTTCCTTCTCAGGGCGTCAAGCTAAACTTTAGCCATTTTAGCCCAAAGACCCGACTGCCCTAAATTACCCCAACACTCCATTCAATGTTGTATTGCTTTACCAGATTATCTATCCCTGTCAACAAAAAATTATAGGACTTTGCGAGTTTTTTGCTCACGAATTCCCAAGAGATTCGTAACCTCCGTTATGGACGACTGTTACAAACAGCCAGCAGAGAGCAAAATTTTTCTAAAAATCACGCTGGTAAATCCAGGCAGTCGTCGGGGTTGCTATAAATACGCCCTGACTTCTCAAGTTTATTAGCTTCCGCCAAATTGCCGCACTTATCAAAAGCAGCTATCTTCGCTTGAATGGCCGTTCATCTGGGTAACTGCGTATGGCGGAAGAGTCGGTATGGGGCTAAAGATGTCGGCGATTGAACCGTGGGCCGTGTGCAATACGAAGGATGCGAACCTTATCGCTGACACAACGAGCGGTTCTTGTGAGGCGATGTCACGGAGTCTGTCCCGACCTGTCAGCCTATTGGAAGCGCATCAGGTAACAACATTCTACCAAAGGGATACGTTATATAGGGAATACTGGGCGGAAAACTGAGTGCCTATACTGGCAGCAGTAGCTTTATCGGACGTTTACCTGGCGACAGGCTATCTCATCCGGAGAATATACGTGCAATTGGGGGCGGCACAATGACATTGGTGTGACAAGCTGTCGGCACACAATCTCGACCACCGGCGTCTTGAGGCCGACGCCGAGACGCCTTCTCTTTTTAGCAAACAGGCCGGGACGTGCGCAACAAAAACTGCACGCCGCTCAGCGAGGTCCCGGCATAAACTTCATTTGACTTCCAGGATGGAGTTCAACTCGCCAAAGGGATTCAATTCAGTTAGCTCGTTGTATGGATCCTGCTGCCATTGCCCGTCCACCACCAATCGGTAACGGTACTTGCCCTGGGGCAGTTTTATTTTTGTTTGCCAGACGCCGCTATCGCCGACTCTTTCCAGGGGGCTCTTTTCGGGCTGCCAATTGTTGAAGTCGCCGGCGATGTGCACGCTATTAGCGCGTGGGTACAGAGTGACAAATGCCACTGCGTCACCAATCTGGCTAACACCATAGAAGTCGGAAAGCTTGGCGTCTATATCTGTCGGCGTTAGCTGCTGCTCGGCTTGCTCCTTAGGCTGTCTGCTTTGCACGGCCTGCGGCTGCGGCTTTGTCGCCTCCAGCAGGTCGGTCGCGCTGGTGCTGATGGACTCAAGCTGCTCGGTTAAAGAATTGACCATCTGTCGCCGCTGCTGCTTGGCCTCAGCGCCAATAATTTCACGGGCCAGACCCGCAAAATCTTTCTGGCCCTTGCTGGCAGCATCATACTCACTAATAGGCTGGCCAAAACTCGACGCCTCCTTGATCTTGGTATTAAAGTTAATGATAGTTCTGAGCATTTTATCGCCGAAGTGGGAGCGCAATTCCGCCAGAATTTCTCTAGCCACCTTTGTCCTTATGTCATACATGCTGGCCAGCACTTTTACATCCACCTGCTGGCTGCACCGTTTGCACAGTATGCTCAAGGTCTCCAGCTGTTTACTAAGCCCGTGCAGGGCAAAGTAGCCCGTCTCTACCGGCACAAGGACGTCGCTGGCGGCCCGCAGGGCATTGAAAGTCAACAAACCCACCGCCGGCGGACAGTCCACTATAGCATAGTCATAGTCGTCCTTAACCTGGTCCAGGACATCTTTTAAGCAGCCTTCTCGCTCGGCAATACCCGCCATTTGCTGCTCAAACGCGGATAGGTCTATGCTGGCCGGCGCCAGCTCCAGCCCGCTGCTGATCTGCCACAGTATCTCAGCCAGCCTCATCGGCTCGTTTCGGCTCTTGCTTATAAGCACATCGTATATGCTCTGCTCGATCTGCTCCTCGGGCACGGCAAGGCCCACCGCGCAATGCGACTGCGGGTCCATATCCACCAGCAGGACTCGCTTGCCCGTTTGCGCCAAAGCGCTGGCCAGGTTTATGGATACCGTTGTCTTGCCACAGCCGCCTTTCTGATTGACAACTGCTATAGTTCGCATAGCTTCTCTCCAGAGCCGGGTGCTTGTTCTGCAAAGATTCTCGCAAGAAAGATAGAGCTCCCTAAAAATGACAGTCCGAAAAAAACCTTTTCACTGCAACTCTCAACACTGAAAAGGCAAATAAACGCCCATAATAGTATTCGGCAAAGGATTCAAAGAAACTTTATCTTTTTATGGGACGGGCCTATAAAAACCCCAGCGACCCTCAAGCCAGCCGGGATTGAGTGTACGCGGCCTATCGCAAATTGCAAATTGCAAATCGACACGCGATAAGCGATTTGCGGTTAGCCGGAAACGCATCCCTGCCGCATCCCTGCTTGCCAAACGCACGTCTTTCTTTCAACAAAATTTGCGCCTGGGAGTTTAGAAAACTCGGGCAAACTGATATATTGTCCAACTGTAACCAGCAGCTTAGGCAGTTATTGTACTAAGCGGCCGGCAGAAATGTCAACAATAGGAGAAAAAACTATGACAGACAAAATAATGGAGCGTCGCAGTTTCCTAAAGTACGCCGGCGCAGTCGCCGCCGGCGCGAGCCTGATGAGCAGGTCGATCTTTGCCCAGGACAGTCAAAGCGACACCAAGCTGCGCAAGGCGCTTCAATTAGGCATGCTGCCCAGAGAACTGTCCGACGCGGACAAATTCAAGCTGGCAAAAAAGTGCGGCTTNNCGGCGGCTGGGACGCGCCTTTGTCGGACCCGAGGCCTGAGGTTCAGCAGAAGGGTCTTGCCGGGATGCGAATGGCTCTGACAAGTGCAAAGGCGTTTGGATGTGATGCGGTGTTGCTGGTGCCCGCAATCGTTACAGAAACCGTCGGCTACGGCGACGCCTACAAACGCTCACAAGACAATATCCGCAGGCTGCTGCCGCTCGCTGAAGAAATGCGCGTGATAATCGCGGTAGAAAACGTCTGGAACAAGTTTTTGCTCAGCCCGCTTGAGTTTGCCCGGTACGTTGACGAGTTCGACAGCCCATGGCTGAAGGCATACTTCGACGTCGGCAACGTAATTGTCTTTGGCTTTGCTCAAGATTGGATTCGCACACTGGGCAAACGGATAGTCAAAATCCATCTGAAGGACTTCAAGCGTAGTGGCTACAAGTGGACCAACCTGCTCGAGGGCGATGTGAATTGGCCGGAAGTGCGAAAGGCACTGGACGAGATTGGCTACCGCGGATTTTTGACCCCAGAACTATCCGGCGGCGATGAGGCGTACCTGGCCGACTTATCCAAGCGCATCGACCGCATCATCGCGGGCAAATAATTCGCGCCTGCTCGGGCTTTTCAAGCATGCAGGCGCTAGCGTACAGCGTAGAGGATATACTGCGGCACCTAAACGCTCCACGCTGTACGCTATACGCTACGAACAGGGGCCTTATCCTTTGACCTTGACTTTAACGGGTTTGGCAGTCTCGGTCTTCGGCAGCGTTACCGTAAGCACGCCATCCTTGCACTCGGCCTCGATGCCGGCGGTGTCAATCTCAGCAGGCAGGTTCAAATCACGCCTGAAGCTGCCGTAGGAACGCTCGACATGATAGTAGCCTTCCTCTTTTCTTTCCTGCTCGTGCTTCTTCTCGCCGCTGATGGTCAGTACATTTCCATGCACGGAGATGTCGATGTCTTCGGCTTTGCAGCCGGGGACCTCGGCCTTGACAACGAACTCGTTCTCCTTTTCAGCGACGTCAATTGCAGGCCATCGGCTGCGGCCCCAGACCGGCAGCTCCCAATCCTCGAAGAAACCTCTAAAAAGATCATCGACCTCGTTGTGGAGCCTCGCCAAAGGGCCTCTTTCTCTCTCTGGTTCTCTCTTTCTAATCGGTATCAGTGCCATAGCAAACACCTCCTTTCGTCCCGCTCCGGCTCGGGCCTTCGCCGAGACGAGTGACCTAAATAGGGCTTTTCCCAATCAAATCTTTTCTTGACAGAACTCAATTCAATGTGTGCAAACTCCATGCCAGACTGACGGGCCGCCCAGACCACTGAAAATGGCGATATCAAGCTCTCAGCGCCTTGCCGGCATGCAGTGAAGCTGTCAATTTGGCACATTTTTTCTCTGCTACTGGCGCATTGCGGCAGCCGGCAAACCGCTGTAAAATAACCACACCTTTCAACGTTATCTTAAAAACGAGGGGCAAATATGGCCGACAACGCACACAACCTCAAACTGGATATTCTGCCTGAACAAATACGCCAGCCTTTGACGCTCTTTGCCGAACGACTCCGCGCCGACCTGGGCGACAATTTACAGAGTATAACGGTAGTAGGCAGCAGTTTAACACGTGATTATAGAGCGGGCCGAAGTGACATCAACACCGTGCTGGTGCTGGACAGATTTTCGCTGGACTGCCTCAATACCATCGCCGGCATGGCAAAGCCGATGAGCAAAAAGAAAGTCTCAGTACCGCTGCTNNGACTTTCAGTTAACGCACCGGACGATTTGGGGCAGCGACCCCTTCGTGCAGCTTCGCTTCGAGAAGAGGAACGTCAGGCTCCAGTGTGAGCGGGAGCTAAAGGCAACGCTGATAAGATTACGACAGGGCTACATTGCGGCAGCAGCCAAAAAGAAAATGGTCCGTGACATCATCATCGCCGCTGCAAAAGGACTGGCGCCGCTTCTGCGGGCGATGCTCTGGCTAAGAGACATCGACCGGCCAGCCGAAACTGAGGCGACCTTCAACAAGGCAGCCGCTGCGTTCTCCGTTAGAACGGAGTCACTGATAACCGCAGGAAACTGGCGATATGAAAAAATTCGCCCGCAAGAGACTCAAGTGAAAGATGCCTTCGCGTCAGTGCACACAACCGTTGAACAACTTGCTATTGCCGTCGATAAGCTGGAGGTCTGACATGCGCCGAACTATGCTAACCTTGTGCGCGATATTACTGCCGGCTTATCTGGGCGGCGAACCGGCATCGGCGCAGGCAGGTCTGCCGATGCCGCGCCAGTACGTCGAAGATTACGCCAACGTGATAAGCCCGGCAGATGAGCAGTCTCTAAACGGCATCCTGCAGGAGCTGGAGCAGAAAACCGGCGCACAGTACATCGTCCTGACGGTAGAAACTACCGCCGGAACTCCCATCGAGGAGTTCTCAATCAAGCTGGCGGAAAAATGGAAGCTCGGCCAAAAAGGCAAAGACAACGGATTGCTCTTCGTCCTTGCTGCCAAAGATAGACAGTACAGGTTTGAGGTCGGCTACGGATTGGAAGGCTTCATAACCGATCAGTATTGTGGGCGAATCGGCAGAGAAGTGCTCGTACCGTACTTGAAAAAGGGCGATTACAGCCAGGGAGTTTTTCAGGCCAACGCCCAGATCGCCCAGAAAATCGCCGCCGAATCGGGCGTGACTTTGAG
>JAFNGF010000329.1:5103-7540 GCA_017885385.1 Planctomycetota bacterium | reverse complement strand
TTGCGATTTGCTTCGTACCAGTCTATGGTGGCCCTAAGGCCTTCATCGAACGGCGTTTTGGCCTCAAACCCGAAGAATTTCTTAGCCTTTGAAACGTCCAGACACCTCCTCGGCTGACCATCCGGCTTGGAGCTGTCCCAGCGAATTTCACCCTTAAAGCCCGTGAGCTTGGCGATTTTTTCAGCCAGCTCCTTTATTGTTATTTCAAAGCCTGCACCGATATTGACCGGCTCAGAGCCGTCGTAGTGTTCGGTCGCCAGCAGAATTCCTTCAGCCGCATCCCCGGCATAGATAAACTCGCGCGAAACATTCCCTGTCCCCCAACATTCAATGTAGCTCGCACCACTATCAATCGCGTCAACGCACTTCTTTATTAACGCAGGGATCACATGACTGCTGGCAGGGTCAAAATTGTCACCGGGTCCGTAAAGATTCACCGGAAGCAGAAATATCGAATTGAAATCATACTGTTGCCGATACGCCTGTGATTGAACCAGCAGCATCTNNGCCAGCCCGTAAGGGGCGTTGGTCTGCTCCGGATATCCATTCCAGAGGTCCTGCTCCCTGAACGGCACCGGCGTGAATTTCGGATACGCGCAAACAGTTCCAATCGCTACAAACTTCTCAATGTTTCTCAATCTGCCCTGCTCGATGAGCTGAACGCCCATCATCAGATTCTTGTAAAAGAATTCCCCCGGTCGCTGCCGATTTGCGCCGATGCCTCCTACAACCGCCGCCAGATGAATAACGATATCCGGCTTCATATTCTCATACATCCTGACAATGTCACTGAGATTAACTAAGTCGTAATCTTCTATCTTTGGCACTGAGATGTTCTTGCAGCCCCGTTTCCACAGGCCTTGCGTGACATAGCCGCCCAAGAAACCAGCTCCGCCGGTAACAACAACCCGTCTATCTCTAAAAAACTTGCTCACGGCCTTATTCCTGTTCTTTGCACCATGTCACTAAGGTTCTCTCACTTTTGCCTTGCTTGTTGGAATTTCACTTATCATGCTCGTTCAGGATCTTCTCTCTTTCAGCCAGCCTCATGTCGGCGTCTACCATCATTCTAACAAGCTCCTCGAAAGTCACTTTCGGCTTCCACTTCAGCACCCTTCTTGCCTTGCTCGCATCACCCTCCAGATGGTCAACTTCGCTCGGCCTAAAATACCGAGGGTCAATCTCGACATAGTCATGCCAATCCAAATCAAGATGCCCAAAGACCTGATCCAGAAACTCCCGAACCGAATGGCTTTCGCCTGTTGCTATAACATAGTCATCCGGCTTATCTTGCTGCAGCATAAGCCACATCGCCTCAACGTAATCACTCGCAAATCCCCAGTCTCGTTTTGCATCAAGGTTGCCTAAATAGAGTTTATCCTGCAGCCCGGCTTTGATTCGCGTTGCGGCTCGGGTGATTTTCCTGGTAACAAATGTCTCCCCGCGTCTGGGGGATTCGTGGTTGAATAATATTCCATTGCACGCGAACATTCCGTAAGCTTCCCTGTAGCTCACCGTTTGCCAGAAACTGTACACTTTTGCACAAGCGTAAGGGCTGCGGGGATAAAACGGCGTCTTCTCCGTCTGCGGTATTTCTGCCGCCTTACCATACATCTCACTGCTGGAGGCCTGATAAAACTTGGTCTTCTTGCCGCACGATCGAACGGCCTCGAGCAGCCGAAGCGTTCCAAGAGCATTCGTATTTGCCGTATAAATCGGCGCATCAAAGCTTACTCGAACGTGACTTTGGGCGCCTAAATTATAGACCTCATCAGGCTTAATCTCGTTTACGATTGTTGACAAATTGCTCCCATCGGTCAAATCTCCGTAAACCAGCCTAAGACCCGGATTCTCATGGGGGTCTTTGTACAGATGGTCGATTCTGCCCGTATGAAACGACGAGCTGCGCCGTATGACGCCCCAAACCTCGTACTGCTTTTCCAACAACAGCTCAGCAAGATATGAACCATCCTGTCCTGTAATGCCGGTAAGTAGTGCCTTTTTCATAAATGTCCCGCCCGTCTGTCAGTCATACCTAAAATGAACGCCGAAAAACCATAAATTATAGCCCTATGCTCCAGAGTAGACATTTTAGATTTTTCCGCTACAGTTTTACCTTTTTGATTTTACGTTTCTCACTCTCGATAGTAACCTCCAGCATTTCGCGCAGACACGTTTTAGGCTCCCAGCCGATCGCCTCTTTGATTCGATCCAGGCCCGGCACACGGCGCATCATATCTTCAATAGGCCTTCCGTAGGCGACCTCATAAGGGACAAACTTCTTTTTGCTTCTGCTGGCGGTCATCTCGATAATCGTATCGGCAAGTGCTTCGATAGTGACTTCCTCATCTGAGCCGATATTGAAGACCTTCCCGGCCGCCTGTTCGCAGCTCATCAGGCCGATAACCGCCTCGACAAGGTCCTGGACATAGCAAAA
>JAFNGF010000329.1:0-5062 GCA_017885385.1 Planctomycetota bacterium | reverse complement strand
GTGCTGCCCAGCACAATATCGTCATCTTCACGGAAGGGAACCGCCTCGTTTTTGCCGTAAACTTCGCTGCTTGAAGCGATGAAGATTTTTTTGCCAAGCTTGTTGGTGACATTCAGCACGGCTTCGGTGCCGTCGACGTTGGTCTCTATGGTATGTACAGGGTCCTCGGCTATGAGCTTGACACCGACCGCCGCAGCCAGATGGAAGANNCTCTAAGCTGCCGGTGCTGAGATTATCGATAACCACCACCTCATTGCCGTCCTTGAGCAGTCGATCCGCCAGATGGGAACCGATGAAACCCGCACCGCCTGTCACTAATGCCTTCATGCAATCGCTCGGTAAAAATGATGGCGTACTGACTGCTTATTGTCAGGTCTTACGCGCCGTGTTAGCCTGGGATGGTAACTGATAAGGTGTGAATAATCAATAAACAATTTGACCGGACTCCGTCTCCGTCGGTTGCGCAAAAAAAACAAAGGCAGGCTAACCGCTCACCTGACTTTACTGCGGAGAGTTCTTTCAGGCGGTCAGGATATATGGATTTTGACCACCGGTCCTTCTACAACATAAGTATCGGCAAATAAAGAACATAGCTTTAGAAAAGCTGCTCGGTGTTTAGCTCGCCGAAGTTCGTTACCGCCGCGTCTGTCTGCCAGCCGGCCTTGTGACAAGAACCATACGCAGCAAAAGTCCCATAAGTTCACCGCCTACCCCGGCGAGCAGGGGCTTCTCCTCCGCCTTCCGTAAGCAACAAGATCAGGCAGATTAAACTGCGGCGACCGCCTGTGCCGAGGGATGAAGAACGAAGGACGACATACGACATACGTTCTGCACCTTTCACGGGTCAGGGCGAGGTCGGCAGCAGAACTGACCAGCCGGTCTCATTGCCGTATAGGTCGTGCGCCTTGACGCGGAAACGATGGCTCTGGTTACGTCTTCCAACTTTGACGGCGTATGTGGGCGAGCTTTGCCAGGTGCTGCTAAAGCCCGGCTCAGTGGTGCAGTAGAAGTAATATTGCACGCCGCCGCTTGCATCCGTGGCTTCAGCGGCTGTCATAGCAGCGTAGTAATCGAAGGTTCCGCCGCCTCCGTAGGTTTCGTGAGGCTCAACTTGCCATTTCATCGGGTCCGGCTCCGGAGGTTTCAGGTCGACAATAACCGCATTTGACGGGAGGGTAGTATTGTGATTGGGCGATTTGTCGCGGCAGCGGAGCACAAAGGTGTAATTATCTTTCGGCAGCGAAGTAACTTCGTAGATGGGACTATCCTGCCAGTTGCTGCTGTATGCCGGATGCGAAGTGCATTCGAACCGGTACTCCACGCCGCTATCATCGGTCGCTGCGGTGGCTACCATCTGGATTGAGCCGGCCGAGGTCGAATGAGGCTCCGTCTGCCAGGTTGCCGGGGCGGGACTTGGGGGGAAGGTATCCTCACGCAGCGTGGTCGCTCCGGCACGATCCGTCCACTTGGTCTCCAGAAGATTGGTCTTATTTCGGGCCTTGACCCTGTACCAGTATAAAGTCCGCGGCAAAAGATCCGTCACTTCCCACCTGGGCTCTTCGCCGGGGGCAAATGAAATCCAGCCGCTATTACTTTGTGGGCTGTAGTAATCCTCGAAGTAATATTCCGCCCCGCTGCCGTCGGTCGATGTAGCGGTGGCAGCTACCATCGCGATTGAATACGCTGAAATGGCATAAGGTTCTTCCACCCAGGTCATCGGATTCGGCAAGGGCGGCGTTGGAGGAGGCGGCTGCGCCGCCCAATTGGCGACCAGAATGCAGAAATCCTTAAAATCGACCAGGCCGCCTCTATTGAGGTCGGCGGCCAATAAGACTTCCTGGCGGGCCCAGTGCCGCGTAAATAGCGCCAGGTCGCCGTGGTCAACCCGGTCATCGCCATTGAGGTCTGCGATATTACCCGCCTCGGATAATGACATACTTGCCTGCGGTGTGCCGCCGAAGGCTCCCATATTTATCCGTTTGCCGTGCGGCCACAATTCCGCGGTCCAATCTGAATTAGGGTCGCCGGCGTCGACGCACCGGCTGGTGACATCGTCAACGGTCCAGCTTTTGCTGTGAAGGTCCCACCTGCCCGCTTGCGATTTCAGATGATAGTCACCATGCACCCAGATATCGTCGCTCTGGTCGGGCGTGCCCTTGGTGTCCCAGTAACCGCTAAGAGCAAACAGAGGCTCGACGATGATGTCGCCCTCGCCGGCCTTGGCAGCCCCTGCGAGGTTGCCGCCCGTGTTCATCCAAAAGCAGTTGTAGGAGTTTTTGCCGGCGCCGTGGATTCCGCCGCCGTAGCCGGCTTCGTTGAACGCGATTACGTTGTTGCAAATAAGACTTGTGCAGCTGTACAGCCCGCCGCCATCCTGAGCTGCTATGTTGCCTACAATGGTATTATTGCGAATAGGCCGGCTGCAATTGCTGACTCCGCCGCCCGACAAACCCGCTCTGTTGCCGGCAATAACATTGCCGACGATACTGCCGTCGCATCCGTAAAGCCCGCCTCCCATAAACGAGGCATAGTTGTTCGCGATCACGTTGCCGACGATGTCACCGTCGCAGTAATAAAGGCCGCCGCCAAACCCCTGCTTAATGTTGGAGTTTCCTGAAATAATGTTGTCACTTATTGGCCCATTGCAGTAGGCTATGCCGGCGCCGTTGTACGAGACGTCATTATTTGTAATAGGCCCATCGCACCGGTATATGCCTTGCTCGGCGTTGGCTTCTATCGTGTTGTAGGAGATGACAGGAGCGGCATTATTTTGCCCGAAGATACCGTGACCTGCGCACTTGGTGACCAGGTTTTTTGTGATGGTCGGTGAGGCGCCGCTGCAAAAAATGCCTCGTCCGGTGATTGTAAAGCCCGTCAGCACGGAGTTATTGCCTTCGTTCCACTTGAAAGTAACGCTGTAGTCGGAATCGGCTGTGATAATAGCTGACTGAACGATGCTCGGATTGTCCGGGTCTTGGCTGGTAACTGTGACAGCCCTGCCGATGAAAGAAATGTTCTCCTTGTACGTACCCGGCTTGACAACAATAATATCTCCGTGCCAGGAGTTGTTGATCGCATCCTGGATACGGGCAAAATCCGCTGCTCCGCTGCCGTCAACGGTAATTGTTTTTCCCTGACAGGGCACAACGAGCAAGACGGCTATAAGTGCCAGAACAAGCCTTTGCATTGTTACCATTCTACTATCAATAGCGCGTCAATTCAAGCAAAAAGACATCGCCGACGCTCCAAAGCTATGGCGACGGAGCGGTGACATTGGCGCATACTTCAGCCGGGGCGATTTTTGCGAAAGCCGTAGGGCGTTGGTGGGCGGATTGCGCTATTTTCTCGGACCCTGCCCGCCGGCAGGCAGTTAATCGTTTCTGCCGTAGAGCCAGTCGGCGTCGGCCAATTCGTAATCGACAATTTCATCCGGGCGGAAAAATAGCCCTATCTCGCTCTGAGCTGATTCGGGACTATCTGAACCGTGTACGAGGTTATAGCGTTGCGAGCAGCCGAAGTCTCCCCGAATAGTGCCCGGCTCGGCCTCATAGCCAAAAGTGGCTCCGATCATTTTACGCGTCATCTTTATCACGCCCTCTGCTTGCCAGACCGTTACGAGCGTTGGGGCTGAGCAAAGGTATTTGACGATACCTTCGTAAAATGGCTTGCCGCGATGCACAGCGTACAGTTGCCGGGCAAGCTCCTGCGAGATTTGCATAAGCTTGGCGGCGACCAGTTTTAAGCCTTTTTGCTCAAAGCGCGCGATTATCCGTCCTGCCAGATGCCGCTGAACGCCGTCGGGCTTGATAATAATTAAAGTGCGTTCTGCCATCGCCGTATAGTTGGTACGGGGCTACGTTACCGTAGGAATGATGTATATCTCGACTCGCCTATTCTGGGCATTGCCTTTCTTATTGGGCGTATTCGGCACAACCGGGCGATATTCACCAAAACCGCGAACACTCAACCGCTCCGCGTTGACGTTATTGCCGGCCATAATCTGCAGCACCGATATGGCTCGGTGAGCTGATAAGTGCCAGTTGCTTGGATGTTTTACGCGGGTCTCAGGCTTTTCAATGGGGATATCATCGGTGTGGCCGGCAACTACAACGTCGAACTTCTTGGCTTCCTCGGAATTCAAGATGTCGCAGAGCGCTTTAATGGCGCCGGCGGCCGAAGCTGCTACCTGGTCGCTGCCCAGATCAAAAAGCAGGTCGCTCTTGAACTTGACAATACCCCTGCCGGCATCATACGTAACCATGTCACTGTGCTGTTTGGCAAAATCCTCCAGCTTGGTGGAAAGTTCGATCGGCAGCGGTGTCACGCCGAGCAGCCTCTCCTGCATCGAGGCGATCAGCTCTTTCTTTTTTGCCAGGTCTGCTTCCAGCGCAGCGATTTTCTCGCGCAGTGCTTGTGCATCTATACCGCCGGTTGCTTCGGCGGTGGCAAGCTGTCTTTTCCACTGGTCAAGCTGCAGCTCAGCCGTCCGCAGCTCGCTCTCAAGTTGCGCTATTCGTTTTTGTTGTCTATCATTTTGGATTCTGAGGTCCTTCAACTCCCCGTTACAACCACTGGCTAGTACGATAAAACTACATACTAGAGAAACCCCCAAGAGTCTGACAGTCTGCATGTTTCAATCCTTTCTAACCTTAAGCCACTATTGCCTATAAGTACGCAAACCGTTTATTTGTGAGCTGTTACATTCGGCAAGCTTCTTTGCTCGCCGGCCGCATCGCCAAATAGAACCAATTTGTGCTTATTCGTCAAGAAGAAACTCAACAAAATAACCCTCGGAGGCAAAATCCGCCGTAGACCCTCCTGGGCGGGGCCAGACTTGCCCTTGCGAAAGCAGGGGTTTAACGGCTAAATGAATAGCCCCGCGACTCGACCGATCTCGTCAGGTCAATTTATTGCCCTACTTCTTTGGGTTTGGCAAGGGAGAAGCCATCCCCAATCCGCCCCCGCTCTCCAGCAAGGGATGGCTGGCGCCATTGTCTTCGACAAGAAGACGCGGGGGCGGATTGGGGATGGCTACCTATGGAGTCCGTAGGGTATGCAGGTT
>JAFNGF010000328.1:2464-14513 GCA_017885385.1 Planctomycetota bacterium | reverse complement strand
AAAACAAAGCGGCCTTGTGGCATCCCGCCACAAGGCCGCTTATTGCGCAGTTGGCCTGCTCGATTACCAATCGCGTACAATCAGGCCGGCTTTGCCCACACAATACGTTTCTGTGTTTTGGATCTTCAGGTTGTAAACCCTGCCGACCAAGGGCGTCGCTCTTTTGGCAACGCTCTTGATGCCGACGGGTCCTTTTAATGACATTAGCTTCCACCCGGCTTTGAGGTCTTGGACGGGAAGCCATCGCTGCGAATCAAGCAGAAATCGGTGTGAACCGACCGCGCTGATGGAATCTCCGGTTTCAAGCGCAACGTCATAACAATCGAACGTTCCCTCGTGCTGTTCGATGCGTTCGATTTGCCGCAGCGATACCGGCTGGGCGGCAGCACTGGTCAGCCCGGCAGCCTCAAGTATGCTGACTTTTTGCCCTTGAGTAACCTGCGAGATCTCGACCGGTGCGCCATCCACCCAGACGAGCGTATCGGCGGGGAAGCAGAACCTGTCCTTTGTGCCTGCCGGGCCATCGTGAACCAGGAACGAGTCTTTTCTATCCTTGGGTTCAGTGGCGCCGACTACGGGTGCACCACCTAGTCTTATATCGCCGCCATTCCACCAGGTGTAAATGTTGTCGTCGTTGATGGCGCAGTAAGACCTTTTCTCAAAGAACACGTGACTGTCCATAAACAATACGTTCTGCCCGTCTTCCTGGTGAGAGACCGAGTTTCCGTACTTCTGCCGGTCTACGTTGGTGTCGGTGGGATTGAAATTCGCTATAGTCTTGGCCGACGCAGCGGGTGAAGCAAGCCACGGGCTGCGATCTCCCGCTACTGCCATGCCCGGTTCGCTGGATGTAGTCAGGGCATACAGACCGAACGGCATGTGATAGGTGTAGCTGCAGTGTGTCAGCGGCTCGATGCCGAAGTCCCAGCAGTCGATGAATTCCATGTTGCCGGCTCCGGTCTCGTTGGAGAGCTTAAACTCAGACGTTCCGGAGTCGCTCTTGCAGATGAACGACTTGGGTGTGACCTCGGCGTACTTTATTAGCAGATAGAAGCAGGAGCTGATGGTTGCCTTTCCGCCGGTGCCATTTGCAGCCAAGCCATAAGCTGCGTTTCGGTTAGCGGCATTCCACATAACGGGGCCGCCCCAGACGCTGCTTCTGCCGCCGGCGCGGGGAAGCTCGTCCTCATAATCGTTGGCGTAGATCAGCATCGCCTTGCCGATGCCGGACAAATTTGTTCCGCAGACCATCCGGAAGGCAATTTGCCTGACCCTAGCCAGGGCGGGCATCAAAATGCCCATCAATAGAGCTATGATCGCAATCACGACCAATAGCTCGACCAGTGTGAAACCTTTCGTTTTCATTTTGTTTCTCCTTCACTTTGACGGAGATTCGCAACGCCGGCCATTCCTAATCGCACTCGATTTTGACTTCTGACGTATAAATGCGTTTTCCGGTGGTAAATAAAGCGCCGTAGCGTCTTTCGCGAATCTCCTTGGTTCTTGTTTTTTCTCGTCTAAGAATGGCCGGAGTAATTTCGCCAAGATCGCTTTCTACTGGTGGATTTCAAGGTATTGACTTTTTACGCCCAACTGTCCCTGATGCCGGCAGACTATCACGCCGGGCAATCGCTCTTCTGCGGGTAGGTTTGTATGACCAGATTAGGTTTGAGAAAAATATGATGGCAATTCGAACTATGATATTGTCTTCAAACCTACCTAATCTTTAGTACGTCAAAGAGCTGGTCAGGTTCTACAAATTTCTTTCAAAAATCCTGCCGCCTACGATGTTGCGGAGAAAGGCGGCCTTACGCCTGCCGCATAAGGCCGCCTGGATAACACAATGCTGACTCACATAGGTTAGCGTCCTACCGGCGGCGTTCCTCCGCCACCAGTTCCACCGGTGCCGTCGTGAACCAGGAACGAGTCTTTTCTCTCCATAGGCTCGGTGCTGCCCACAATAGGTGCACCACCTCGTCTTATATCGCCGCCATCCCAGAAGGTGTAGATGTTATCGTCGTTGATGGCGCAGTAAGCTCTTTTCTCAAAGTACACGTGACTGTCCATAAACAGGACGTTCTGACCGTCTTCCTGATGGGAGATCGAGTTTCCGTACTTCTGCGCGTCTATGTTGGTGCCGGTGGGAAGGAAATTCGCTATAAGCTTGGCCGACGCAGCGGGTGAAGCAAGCCACGGGCTGCGATCTCCCGCTACTGCCATGCCCGGTTCGCTGGATGTAGTCAGGGCATACAGACCGAACGGCATGTGATAGGTGTAGCTGCAGTGTGTCAGCGGCTCGATGCCGAAGTCCCAGCAGTCGATGAATTCCATGTTGCCGGCTCCGGTCTCGTTGGAGAGCTTAAACTCAGACGTTCCGGAGTCGCTCTTGCAGATGAACGACTTGGGTGTGACCTCGGCGTACTTTACCAGCAGATAGAAGCAGGAGCTGATGGTTGCGCGGCCGCCGGTGCCGTTTGCAGCCAGGCCATAAGCTAGGTTTCGGGTAGCGGCATTCCACACAACGGAGCCGGCGCCGCCCCAGACGCTGCCTCTGCCGCCGGCGCGGGGAAGCTCGTCCTCATAATCGTTGGCGTAGATCAGCATCGCTTTGCCGATGCCGGACAAATTGCTTCCGCAGACCATTCGGAAGGCAATTTGCCTGACCCTGGCCAGGGCTGGCATCAAAATGCCCATCAATAGAGCTATGATCGCAATCACGACCAATAGCTCGACCAGTGTGAAACCTCTCTTTTTTCTCATGATTCTTTCTCCTTGCATATAGTTGGGATTCGCAAGTGCGACCGTTCCGGAGCACATCGTGGCTCACGTTTTCTTGATAGATAAATGCCTTTTCCAGCGCAAACGCAAGACGCCAAAAGCCTACTTTTTTCTTGCGAATCCCCTTAATAACATACCAATTCCGCTCAAGAACGGTCGGCTCAAATTCATATAACGGCTTTTGTCAACAGCATTCATAGAGCCGTCTTCGTACGTGCTCAAAATATACCTGGGTTTTTAGACCAAGCTACAACCAAAAAGGTTTTATCGGCGGGCAGGTTTGCGGTATGAAATAAAAATCGAAATATGATAACGGTTTTATATTATGATAACGGTCTGGAACCTACCCGTTTCTAAGTCCAATAATAGCAAACCAAAAAATCTTTGTCAATCAAATTTCGTCAAATTTCACTAAGTTTCTTGAAAAAATTTTTGGTTCGCTTAGTATTTGGATTTTAGGCTCGGAATCGCAAGTATGGCTGCTCAAAAGAGTCTCGAAAATATAAGAAACCTGCTAAAAAAGCATCGCCAGAGCCATCTTCTGGCGTTTTGGGGCCAGTTGAATCAAGCCCAAAAGCAGAATCTGCTCAGCCAGATCGAAGAGCTGGATTTTTCGCAGATAGATAATTGGGTGGCGAATCTGGTCAAAAAAACGCCCGCTGCTGCCGGCCAGATCGATCTTATCCCGGCGCCATTTTACAGCGCCCATCCCACCGGCCAAGTGCAAAAACGCAAGTACAGCGAGGCCGTAGAGCTGGGCAAAAAGCTGATATCAGCCGGCAAGGTCGCCGCCCTGGTCGTAGCGGGTGGCCAGGGAACCAGACTGGGCTTTGAAGGGCCAAAAGGTGATCTGTCTATCAGTCCTGTCAAGAACAAAACCCTGTTTCGGTTGTTTGCCGAGTACATCGCCGCCGCCTCCAGGAAATACCAGACTGTCTTACCCTGGTATATTATGGCCAGCCCATTGAATTACAGCCAGACCATCGAGGCTTTTCGCGTCAACGATTATTACGCCTTGGACCAAAACAATGTCTTCATCTTTGAGCAAGGTACGCTGCCTAATTTTAGTTTCGACGGCAGGATTCTGCTGGCTGATAAAGCCACTATCGCGTGCTCGCCGGATGGTCATGGCGGCAGCTTCAGGGCACTTCGCCGAAGCGGTGCGCTAAAGGATATGAAAAAACGCGGCATAGAATTCATAAGCTATTTCCAGGTTGACAATCCGCTGGTCAATATCTGCGATCCGCTTTTCATCGGCCTGCATGCGCTCGATAAGGCCGAGATGTCTTCAAAGGTCCTTATTAAGGCCTACCCCAAAGAAAAGCTGGGCAATTTCTGCCTGGTCGACGGCAAGGTAAAGGTCATTGAATACAGCGATATGCCCGACGAATTGGCGGAGAGACGAAAGCATGACGGCTCGCTGGTCTTTGAAATGGGCAGCATCGCAATCCACATTATCAATCGCAGCCTTGTCGAAAGGCTAAACGAGAAGGGCTGTCCGCTGCCTTTGCACCGCGCGGTCAAACAGATTCCGCACATAGACGACAGCGGAAACCTTGTCGAGCCTGCTGAGCCTAACGGCATAAAACTGGAAAGCTTTGTCTTTGATGCAGTGCCGCTGGCCTCAAAGTCGGTAATCCTTGAAACGCTACGAGAGCAGGAGTTTGCCCCGATAAAAAACGCTGCCAGCGTGGATAGTCCTGAAACGGCAAGGCAGTTAATGGTTGGCCGGGCGGCTGACTGGCTCGAATCGGCAGGTGTCACCATCCCCCGAAAGCCGGACGGCTCAGTCGATTGCCTTATTGAAATCGCACCCAGTTTTGCCCTTGACAAAGACGACATCAAGACAAAACTGCATCAGATACCCCAAATCAAATCCGGCGACCAAGTCTACCTGGAGTGACCAACGCTGTGCGAGATATGTTTTGGGCAATTGTCATTGCGAGCCCCAGTAAACTCGCGAGTGGCAATCGCAAACCTGCAAATGGTTTAGTGGAGTCTCGCAGGAATTTTCGGGCTGGCAATGATGAGTTGTTGTCTATTTTCTGAGAATAATTCAATTGACAAAAAGTTGGTCGTCAGGTATATATAAATACCAGTGTTCCTTTGTATGAAGGCCGGCGGGGATGCGTATTTGTGTTGCCGGGTTCAACAAGGAGTTTTTAGAGGTTATGGAAAGGAGGAGGAGATGGCTCGTATTTGCTTTCTGGCGTTGTTAGTGGGGGTGTGCACAAGCGGCAGGGCGGCAATCATCCAATTTAGCGATTTCTCCAGCACGGAGGGGTTGCAACTGAACGGAGAGGCCGTAGCGGTCAGCGCGACGGAGGGGCGGGTGCTTCGTCTGACGCCCAGCGACCCATCGCTAAAGAGAGGTAGCGTGTTTTGGGAAAACGCCGTCGATGTCACGGTCTTCAACAGCTTTTTCACGTTTAGCATCACCACCCCCAAGATCGGCCCAAAGGACACCGATGGCGAGCAGGGGGCCGATGGATTTGCTTTTGTGGTTCAATCCGGTGTTGACGGCCCGGCCAGCCTGGGTTCCGTCGGCGACGGACTTGGCTACAAGGGCGTTCAGCCAAGCGCCGCCGTCGAATTCGACTTCTGGCAAAACGTGACCGACGCGCCCAACCACGACCCATCATCCAATCACCTTGGGATACTGGTCAATGGGGTGGTCGACCATGGAGCAGGATCGCCATGGACAGCGCATGTAGCTTCTCCGTTTGACGACGCGGGCCTTTGGTATGCATGGGTGGACTACGATGGAACGACGCTGCAGGTCAGGGTCAATCAGACCGGAGAGTATCCGGCGCAGCCGAATTTATCGCGTCCGCTTGACCTATCCTCGATCCTCGGTCAGCCGACGGCATACGTCGGTTTCGCCGCGGCAACGGGTTCCGGGTTGGCCGAGCAGCGGCTCGTAAGCTGGACCTATGTTCCGGAACCCGCAAGCATGACGATGCTCCTGATCTTAATGGTAGCGATGCGCCACGTAAGGCACCGGCCTCGACCGGCATAAAGCGTGGGCTGCCCGAGGCTTGCGTTTTACGGCATCTCGATCCATCTGTCACGAAGCACTAATCTACCTGGTGTAGAATCTGTACACGGTCACTGATGCGTACTTTTCGCCCGGCTTGAGAACAACAGAGGGAAAGTTCGGCTTGTTCGGCGAATCGGGAAAGTGCTGAGTCTCCAGGCAGAATCCATAGTGCTTTTTGTAGGCCTTGCCGTCTTTGCCGGTTACATCCAGGAAGTTTGCGGTATAGAGCTGCACGCCCGGCTCGGTAGTGTGAACCTCCATCACACGCCCGCTGGTCGGCTCATAAACCCTTGCGCACAGAGCTAATTTGTCGCCGCTCGCCCCTGCGACTCCCGGCGCAAGACGGGGCAGCGGGCTGCTATTGAGCACGTAGTTATGGTCGTAGCCGCNNGGTATCAGGCCCTCGCCGAAAACTGTGTACCTATCGGCGTTGAGCATAAGCTCATGCCCCAGAACATCGCCGTTTCCTTGCCCGGCAAGATTCCAGTAGCTGTGGTTGGTCAAGTTGACTATGGTTGTCTTATCCGTCTCGGCCTCGTAACTGATTTTTAGCTCATCGTTATTGGTGAGTGTGTATGTCAGGGTGCAGGCAAGATTGCCAGGGTATCCTTCTTCGCCGTCCTTACTGAGATAGCTCAATCGAACAAATGCCTCATCGCCCTGGGCCTTTATGTCTTCGAGCTTCCACACGACTTTGTCGAATCCCTTTTTTCCGCCGTGGATGTGGTTCGGCCCGGAGTTAGCCGCCAGCTTATACTCGACGCCGTCGAGCACAAACTTTGCCCCGCCGATACGGTTGGCGTACCTGCCGACCGTCGCCCCGAAAAACGCGCCTCTTTTGATGTACTGTTCGAGGTTATCGTAGCCTAATGTGAGGTCGGCGAGATTGCCTTTGCGGTCCGGCGTCTCCATCGAAACCAGTATCGCCCCGTAGTTAGTGATCCTGGCTTTCAGCCCGTTTTGATTAGTCAGGGTGTACAAATCGACCGCCTGTCCATCGGGCATCTGGCCAAAAGACTCTGTTTTGGTACTCATTGCGCTTATCTCCCCACAGCCAAACATGGATATTGCTGCAATCGCCCAACCCAGGCTGATCCATACTTTTCTTCTCATGTTATGTTCCTTCTTCTGGAATTACATGCTTTTGTGTCTTGCGTCCTTGCGTGAGAATTTAACCGCAGCCGGTCGCAGATGTCAAAAGCTTTATTCTCGCTCCGCGCGCAGACCGGCGATGGTATCGGAGGGTTGCCTTGCCTCGGTCTGGCAAACTGGATTTGGTGGCAGGACCGGCTAATTTCCTATAACCAGCGTGCCCGTTTAGCCCCCTGCTTCAGCAGGGGGTCTTATCGCCGGGTTCCACCCTTTTAATCGCACTCTGGTGCGGTACATTCCAGCCAGTGGGCCAACAGCACAGCCAGGTCAGCCAAATCAACGCGGCAGTCCTTGTTCAAATCAACTGCCGGATATGGATGCTCAGAATCACCACAAACCGGAGCAGCAAGGATCGGCGCCTGCCAGACATCAAATCCCCCGTAGCCGCCGGCTCGGTCGGAAGTGAAATAGAGGGTACGACCATCGGGGGAGATATTCGGCGTAAAGGCAGCAGCACCGTTGACCGGTGGTCCAAGATTCACCGGCAGTCCCCAGGGGTCGGACACGGTTGCCCGGGTCGTCACCCATATATCGACGGGACNNGACAGCCCATCGGACGATAAGTTCGGGTTCAAGTCTGAACTTGAACTGTTGACAGTTGGGCCGAGATTTACCGGCGGACCCCAGACGTCGGAGAGTGTTGCCCGCATCGTCATCCATAGGTCATAACTACCGAAGCCACCGGGCCGGTTGGAATTGAAGTAGAGCGACAGGCCGTCAGCCGAAATGGAGGGCAAGCCTTCAAGGTAAGGGCTGTTCGCCATCGCACCGAGATTCACCGGCGGTCCCCACTCATCATCCCTGCTTTTCCTCGTCGCCACATATAGGTCCCAATCACCGTACCCGCCGGGCCGATCGGAATCGAAGTAGAGCGTACAACCATCGGCGGATATGCTTGGCGCACCATCGCCAGACAAAGTGTTGACATTTGGCCCAAGGTTTGTGGGAGTGCCGAAATTAAATGGCGGGGGTGCCGGATACGCATCGGTCAAGCCTACCCCGGCAAGCACTGCAAAAATCAGTACGGCTGCTGCCCGCTGCACGGGCGAACTCATTTTGGATTTGGCAATCATTTTGATCCTCCTTTCAATTTGAGATGAATCTTCTAATATGCCCGCTATCGAGGGCACGTAACTAACTTGCGAAAATCTTTCCAGGAGATTGAGAATGGTCCGGCCATAGACCGGCGTCTCTTCTGCATTCATGGTGGAAACCGCCAGGGCGTCGCAGGCAAACTCGCGGTCCAGCCGCATCCGATGAAAGGCAAACCACATCAGCGGATTGAACCAGTGCAGAATCTGCAGCAGTGAAATCAGCCACCCCAGATAGACGTCACGCCGTTTAAGATGACAAAGCTCGTGGATGAAAACGTAGTATAGCTCGTCCAGGCCAAGGTCTTCGATAAGCCCTTCCGGCAAAAGAAGTCGCGGCCGAACAAACCCGAAAAGAGCCGGCCCTTTGACCTTGTCGGTTACTACCACGCCCACGATGGTCTGGATACCCATTTGCATCTTGCAATCTTCCAGAAGCTCAAGAACCTGCGAATCGGTGATGGGCCGCTCGCGTTTGACCAGCCTCCAGAGACTGAAATTTCTCACCAGAATAAAACCGCCCAGACCAGCAGCACCTATCAGCCAGACAAAAGGCAGGGTACTGCAAAATCTGACAAAGAGAGTCTCGCCCGGTTTCTTTTGCTTGACGGCGACTGTCTCTACCGGAGCAGGCTTTTGCACCGCTTCTGCTTGTGGTGTTGGCTCAATCGCTGTCACTAACTTGGGGACATTTGTGTCAGCTACGGTTGAAGTCACAGGACCAGGTTTTTCCCTCTGGTCAATCGCAGATTTTACGGGCGGGCGAATTCTTTTCTCAGCTTGCGACACCAATTGTATCCGCTGCAGTTCAAAACTGTGCGGAATAAAGTTAAAAGCGCTTAGCTTGGTTTTTGGCGCCCAGGGTGTCACCAAACGTATCAGCAGCAAGACCCAAAGCCAATAGTGCCAGCGAATTGGCAGCCTGTCCCGCAGCGTAAACTTGACCAGCACAATTAAAGCTATCAGCACGCTGCCCTCAATGGTGGTCTTAACCAGCCATTCGAGAAACGGCGACAACTGTGTATTCAAGGCTTCCATATCTAAGCCTTTCGTTAAGGCGACTTTTCGCCTCTTGTTTTCTGCTGCTCCGCTGCTTGGTCGAGGATTTCTCTGAGCCGGGCAATTCTTTCAGGGGACAGACTTTCTTCCTGAACAAAGTGGGTGAGCATCGGTTCGATTGATCCGCCATGGAATCGCTTGAGAAAGGTCTTGGTCTCCTCCCGAACGCATTCCGCCTCTTTCACCAGCGCGAAGTACTCGTAGCGCCTACCCTTTTTCTGGTAGCCCAGAGCCTTCTTCTGAACCAGCCGGTTGATAAGGGTCCTTATGGTTTCTCGCTTCCAGCGGGTCTTGCCGGACAAGGTTTTAACTGTGTCGTTGGCGGTTCGCGGAGACTTCTTCCAAAACACCTTCATAACTTCCCATTCAGCTTCCGAAATCCTGGGTGTCTTTTTCATATTAACCTCCTTGGTGTTACGACCGTAACAATTACAATTGTTACATTTGTAACATAAATGTCAAGAAAAATTTCAAAAAATTTTCTTTTTTCGCTGATCGAGAGAAACATTGCCCGCCGCTCACCAGTATGACCTGAAAGCGCCAGCTTCACGGATGACCTTAGCAAGTTTCGTGCCAGAAATCTAAGGTCTGGATAAAAGTCAAATACCGTTTTTTACAAGTGTCAAAAAACGCGCATTTTCTGTTAATTTCTGCTCAAAGCGCGCGCATTTCTGTGAATTTCTGCGCATTTCTGCTCATTTTTGGACTTTTCCTGTTTTGTGCGTATTGTCTTGTGTCTTAAGCACTTATAAGAATTTTGCCCAAAAGTCTTAAAAACCAAGTGTCCAATTTGATGTCGCTCGGTGTGCCTATTGTGAAGATGGGCAAGGGCTGCCTGGGCTAAGTTTTTTGCCTTTCTTCTCGCGGGCGGTGCTTCCATCGGCGGTGCAGCCACCAGTATTGCGTGGGGTCTTCTCGTACGAATTGCTCGATTGCCCTGGTGTATTCGGCTGTAACCCAGGTCAAAGGATCGTCTTTTTCAGCCCATTCCTGCGGGAAAATGATGCGCTCAATACCCATTTCAAAGACAAACCGGCTGTCAATTCTTCGGCTGTAGCCCACCACGATGGGGATGTTATTGGTGATAGCTAACAATCCTATGCTCTTATAGGTGCTGGCTTTACGGCCAAAAAAGTCAACGAAAATGCCCTTTCTGCCCGCATCCTGGTCGCCGATAAAGCCCAGAGTCGCGCCGCTTGAAATTAGGTGGGGCATAAGCTCCGCCGCGCCTTTTTTATCTATGATTCTCTGCCCGACCCGCCTACGGACCAGGTATAAGTGCTTGTTAATAAAGCGGTTATCTAAAGGCCTGGCGATGCTGTAGATATTGAAGCCGAACAATCCCATCATGTAGCCCATGATTTCAAAGTTGCCGTAGTGGCCGGTGACCATAATCAGGCCTTTGTCCTCCTTCATTAGCCATTTTGCCCGTTCGGTGTTTTTGAAGCGGGAGTAGGTTCGCCAGTTGGATTTTCTCACCAGGCGCGGCGTGAAAAGTACATCGATCGCCAGCATAGCGATATGCTCAAAGCTTCGCCGCCCCGTGTTCCGGATCCATTGCTCGTCTTTTTCGGGAAAACTTGCCCGGAGGTTATCCAGGGCGCGTTTGCGGCCTCGGTGATAGTATTTCCACAGCAGTCTGCCGAGAAAGCAGGCCGTATTCAAGTTAGTCTGGACATCGAATATGTAGAGAAAAACCACGATAACCCGCAGGGCAAGGTACGTGAGCCAATCTTTGAAGAGGTGGTGCTTTTTCTTCTTTTTGGGTGGGGCTGAATCGGCCATAGGCGGCGATTTTAGACTCAAAATAGCCCGTGTCAAGCTTGGGCAGGCGCTATTTGCCCGACCCGGCGGGGCCCCGGCGGCACTATGGGAATTTGGTTGCAAATAGGCTTCCGGCAAAGATAATGTTATCATCGAACCAGCAGCGATGCCGGAAAAATGCCCGTGTGGCAGCCAAATACCCTAAGAAAGGGCTTAAGAATGGCGAAATTGCTGGGCACAACGCTTGTCGCGGTAGTAGCTTGTGTCTCTTTTTGGCCAGCAGGCTGTGCGAAAAATCAAGATCTGAAGCTGGAAGTCCAAAATCGGCGGCCTGTGGCTTGGGTCAATGAATCCGCCCGGAATATCCCTGTTGCTTACGATGTCGATGTGGTGGTTGTCGGCGGGACATCGGGGGGCGTAGCGGCGGCTGTGGCAGCAGCACAACAGGGTGCGAAAGTCTTTCTGGCGGCGGAGCGGCCGTATCTCGGCGACGATTTGTGCGGCACATATCGGCTCTGGCTTGAGCCAGGCGAAGAGCCTGATTCGCCGCTGGCTGAGAAGCTTTTTGCCGAGCCCGCAGCGGCACACAAAATGAGAAATGCCATACCTTTCGCGTATGTCGCCGACAAGGCCTCAGTGGGTGTTCATAAGGATACTCAGCCGCCATCGCTGCTTGCCGACGGCAAGTGGCACAGCGCCGCCTCGCAGAGCGTTCAGTATGATGGTAACGTGACTATTACCGCTGACCTCGGCGGGCATCGCCAGGTTGAAAGAGCTTGCGTCATGGCGTATCAGCGTGACAATGACTTTGAGGCTGAAAGCGCGACCATCTACATTAGCCAGGATAGCCGGCAGTGGAAGCAGATAGCGGTCGTTAAGAATGAAAAGCTCGGCCGGGGCTCGTTTGAAGAATCGGCTGTCGAGCTTTCGGCACCAGTGGCTGAGCGGGTACGATATGTGAAATTTGTGGTCGAAAAAAGCCCGGATGTCCGTCGAATCCTTCTGGGCGAAATCTTGATAGAAGCTAAGCAGGGGCCTGATAAATCAGCGGAAAGCCGTTGTCTGCCGCCCACGCCGATGCACATTAAGCGCACGCTGGATGAGGCGCTGCTGCAGGCGGGCGTTGAATTTTTGTTCGGATGCTATGCGACAGATCTACTTTGTG
>JAFNGF010000328.1:0-2445 GCA_017885385.1 Planctomycetota bacterium | reverse complement strand
CGCCGCTGTTGACCGGCCAGGGCGCCGGCTACCAAGCCATAGAATATACTCTGAAGATTGCGATGGCGGACGGTTCTTTCGCGTCCTTTGCGGAGGCTGAACAGTTCGCCCGCGACAAAACCTGGCATCCGAAGCAGGGTGACGACTCAGAGACGCTCTTTCAGGTGCCGCCTGATCCGATGAAGGGCAGAAAGAGCTTGCCCGGCGTTTGGCCCGGCGTGGAAAAAGTGAGCCTGGATGTGTTCCGACCCGCCGGCGTTAGTCGTTTGTTTGTGCTCGGCGGCTGCGCGGATGTGTCACGCGATGCGGCGGAAAAGTTGCTTCGGCCTTTGGAGCTTATCAAAGTTGGCAGCCGCATTGGTGCTGCCGCTGCTTCCGAGGCTGGCTCTATCGGCAAGCTAAGTGACGTGAAACTGCCCGGCAATTCGATAAGGCCGGCCGTATCCGGCGAGATTTTGGAAAATCTTGCCTGGCGGCGTCCTACGCANNACCGAGCGTGGCAGCATCGTTGCTGAGTCGCGGGCAGTGCCAGTTGTGGCGCAGTATGATGTTGTTGTGGTTGGCGGCGGCACGGGCGGTGCGCCCGCCGGCATTGGTGCAGCCCGGCAGGGGGCCAGAACGCTTGTCGTTGAATACCTGCACGGCCTCGGTGGGGTGGGGACACTCGGCCTTATTGGAAAATATTACTACGGTTACCGTGAAGGCTTTACTAAGGAAATCGACCTGGCATTGGTAGAGTTCGGAGGCGGCGGCGAAGGCGACAGCGGCAAGGGCCAGGCCTGGAACAGCGAATTGAAGATGGAGTTGTACCGCCGGATGCTGCGCAAAGCGGGGGCGGATATATGGTTCGGCGTGCTGGGCTGCGGAGCATTGGTTGAAGATGGCCAGATCAAGGGCGTAGTTGTAGCCACGCCGCAGGGACGCGGAGTGGTGCTCGCCAAGGTAATCATCGACGCTACCGGCAATGCCGACATTGCTGCCGCTGCCGGCGCCGATTGCGTTTACACCAACGGCCACGGCCTTGCGGTCCAGGGCGCGGGCCTTCCGCCTCAGGAGATAGGCGCCAGATACACAAATACCGACTGGACGTTTATCGACGACACTGATGTTGTCGATGTCTGGCATGCCTTTGTCGTTGCCAAGAAAAAGTACCGGGACGCCTACGACCTTGGCCAATTGATAGATACGCGTGAGAGACGGCGGATAGTTGGTGACTTTGTGCTCTCACCGCTGGATGTGTATCTGTGCCGCACCTTTGCCGACACTATAGTTTTGGCCAGGAGTAATTTTGATTCGCACGGTTTTACGATACACCCGATGTTTATGCTCAGACCGCCCGATAGAGAAGTCATTACCGCATACGTACCGTATCGCTGTCTGCTGCCCGAAGGGCTGGACGGGATTTTGGTCACGGGATTAGGCGTCAGCGCCGACCGTGACGTTATGCCGGTTATCCGTATGCAGGCTGATATTCAGAACCAGGGCTATGCAGCCGGCGTCGCGGCGGCGATGACTGTCAAGAGCGGAAAAAACTTGCGTGACATCGACATCAAGTCCCTGCAAAAACACCTTGTTGAAAAAGGCAACCTGCCCAAAGAGGTGCTCAATCATCAGGACTCATTTCTGCTGCCTATAGAGCAGGTTGAAAAAGCAGTAGAGACAGTGACCAAAGATTTCGACGGGCTTGAGGTAATTTTTGCCCAGCCGGAGCAGGCCTTGCCGCTTCTCAGGAAGGCTTACCAAAGNNCCGGTGCGGATACCTTGCTCGCGGCGGTCAAGGCCAGAGATTGGGACAAAGGCTGGAATTTTACCGGTATGGGCCAGTTCGGAGCGAGCATGAGTCCGCTGGATAGTCTAATAGTTGCTCTTGGTCTCACCGGTGACAAGCGAGCGGTTGATGTCATTGTGGAGAAACTGGGGCAACTGGATGCGAAAAGCGAGTTTTCGCACTTTAGGGCGGTTGCGATGGCGCTGGAGACGCTCGCCGTTCCGGCGGCGGCTAAACCACTGGCTGAACTTCTGAAAAGGCCGGGCATGACCGGTTATGCCTTTACCGATATTGAACAGGCTAAGCGTGGGACGCCAGATAGTCCTGCCGACACCAGCACCAGAAACTGCTCGCTTCGCGAGCTATTCTTGGCTCAGGCTTTGTATCGCTGCGGCGATTATGAAGGCCTGGGCAAGAAGATTCTGCAGGAGTATGCGCGTGACCTTCGCGGGCACTATGCGCGCCACGCATTGGCGGTATTGAAGAATGACCCCGCGTAAAACGCGGGGCTAAATATGGCGGGAAGAAACCCCGCATTAAAACGCAGGGCTAAATATCAAAAAGACCCCGCAATAAATTGCGGGGCTAAATATCAAAAAATACCGTGGTGTAAGGAGAGATAAAATGGCTGGAGAATATCGCTTTTCATTTGGGCCCTGGAATATTCACGAAGGCGC
>JAFNGF010000327.1 GCA_017885385.1 Planctomycetota bacterium | reverse complement strand
CTCCATGGTTTATCGGCAATATGGAGACTCGCAAGTCAATCGCCCTGCCGCCCACGATCACGGAGATTTTGCCGTCCTGTGGAAGGCGTCTTTCCGAAATATCAAGATTGGACATAATTTTGATACGCGAAACTACGGCCGGGTGCATCTTTGACGGCGCCTGCATTATTTCAAAAAGCACACCATCTATCCGATACCTGATTCTGGAAAACTTCTCTTTCGGCTCAATATGGATGTCACTGGCTCCCTCGTGTATCGCGTTGCTGATCAGGTAGTTCACGAACTTTATGACCGGCGATTGACCCGCCATCTTTTCGAGGTCTTCGGACACCTCCATCCGGTCTTGCACGACCTCGACCTCGGTCATATCGCTGATGATATCATCAAGATTGCAATCGGCGCTGTCGGTCTGGAGCGAGTTACATACGGCCTCAATATCTTCGGCGCTGCAGACCACAACCTGCACGTCCATCTGCGCCTGTCTTTTGACATCCTCCATAGCAANNAATGTTTGTAGGCTCGCTCGTGGCGACAACCAGAGTGTCCTGCTCTACCGCGACCGGTATGATGCTGCTTCTTCTTATGAAGCCGATGTCGAGCTTTTCAAAAGCCTGCTTATCGACGTCATCCGGCGTAATATGTCGGAACTCCAGGCCGCACAGCTTAGCCTTAGCCATCAGGACTTCATCGGCCTTGACGATTCCCTCTTGCAGCAGCAGGGTCGCAACATCGCTGCCGGGCTTTTGCGACTGCTCTTGTCGCAGCTTTGCGTGCTGCTCGTGGGTGATCTTTTTGGCATCCAGCAGAATATCGGCGATGTCACGAACCTTTGACTGGCCAGGCTCTTCCGGAAAGTACAGATCGCTCAGCCCCCGTATCGAGGACTCTTCGGTATGGCTTGGCGCTGCTGCGCTGCCGCCATCGAGCTGCTCAGGCAAATCCTTTTCCGGCGACGCCGATTCCTTCGCTCTATCAGATAGAAACGGTAGTCTCATTCGGATAACTTCAGCTCTATTTCCACAGTCTGTGACGGCGATTTCCCAGTATTATTTTCGCCGTTCCATTCGATCTTGACGGAAGTATCACCAATTTGAGCGATCTTAAAACCGTTTACAAGATTCCCCTCATAGAAGATTCTATCGTTGATCATACAGCACTTGCCCTGCTCGGATTTTATGATGCTGGCAAGCTTCAGGTCATTTGCTTTCTGCCTTATCTGCTGCTGCCTGATCTTTTCAGGGTCAACTTCAATTTCGGTCTCTTTAGGGTCGAGTTTGCCCATTAAGTTGCTCAAAAACATTTCAAGCTCAAATGGGTTCTTCACAAGCTCGCTCACACCGACCTGGAATACGTCTGAAAACTCATAGAACTTTTGCACTATTTGGTCCATCCGGCTGAACATTTCTGTGCTGACGCCGGTCAGCCGATTGATAGCCATTTCAATCTGGGTTTCTTCGGACTCGGCTGGCGCCGCCAAAGCGGCCTGCGGCTGGCTCTTCTTTATCATAAACCACAGGCCCAAAAGGCCCACGCAAAATAGCACCGCAACCATTATCGTGCTTTTGCGAACATTTTTGCTTTGCGCTGCTACGGTCAGATATTCCTGCCCTTGCACATCCTCGGACGCCTCACGGCCGGCTCGACCGGCGTTAGCAGTCCGCTTTTGCGAGGTCGGATTTTCAACACCTTGGTCACGCAGAAAAGATAACATATCAAGCTCCATCAATCGACCCCACGTAAAACATGGGGCTAAATAGGGGATATATTTAGCCCCCTGTTTCACCAGGGGTTTCAACTGGTTTTATTCTGAAAGAATATGCTCACTATGAAATTAGCCGAAATCTGGCCTTCGTTTTCCTTCTGCTTCTCCAGGTCAAGCTCGCGAATCTTCATGATGCGAGGAAGCTTCTCCAGCTCCAAAAGGAACGAATAGAACGCATTAAAATTCCCTTCCAGCTCCATTTTCAACGCCTGTTCTATGTAGCCGCTATTGTCTTTTTTCTCAAGCGTTCGGATGGTTTTGGACTTCAGGCCCTGCTCTTGCACAATCACAGTTACGTCGTGAAGGACCCTCTGAATTTCGCTGGTCGGTGGCAGCCTGCTCTCGAAGAACTTTACCGCTCCTTCCAGCTGCTCGAGCTGTTTGGCAATATCTTCTGCCGCTGCCGTGGCTCGCTCCAGCTCGGATAGTTTGGCCAGTTTGGCCTCGACCCTGCCTTTTGCCTCGGCCAGATGTTTGTTGGCGGGCTTAATCATACATCGGTAGCCGACTGCTGCTACGCCTACCAGCAGAACAAAAAACACAGCTTTTCGAAAACCGCTTGTCATAATTTTGTCCTCAGCTGAATTTTGAATTTATAATTGGGAATTCAGAATTCTTACTTCTGAATTCTCCATTCTTCAGGGCGGCGCTAAAAATTCTGCACGGACTCTTTCGTTCCCCCCCTGATTCTATCAACATCGTCTCTGGTCAGGTGAACATCGTTCTGCAGCATCGCTGTCAGCCTGAACCGCCTGAACGTTGTATCTTCGATTTTGTATTCCTTAGACTCGACCAGTGCCACGTTCGCCATTAGACTTGAAGTGCTCAGCCGTTCGATGTAAGCGGCAACCTGAAGATCGCTCGGAGCTATGCCTCCTATGTCTATATATGTCTCCAACGATTTCTCCTGTGACACTGGGGTCTGGCCGGCCGGCATTTGGGCTTTTGCCGCCTGATACTTGCTGGCAGGCGCAGCAGAACCACCCTGCTTGGGCTCCTTTTGAATGAAGCTCACCTTTAATAGTGATACGCCCGCCGGCAGGTTGTTGGTTAATGACGCCAGCAAAACGCTTCTGGGGACCGGCTCAAGCAGTTGAGCGGTCATCAGAGCTGTCTTCATCATCTCTTTGCGCTTTGCCTGAAGCTCTTCAAACTGCTTAATCGTCTCCCGCATCCGGGCCATTTTTGCATTTACCAGGTTTTCCTTGGCACAAAAAGCGCTCTGTCGCATCCTAATAGTCACAAACGAGCCGCCCAGAGCCGCCATCACTATCATAAACAGCACCAGGCACATCAGGTTTGCCCTGCGAGATTCGTTGCTTTGAATGTAATCATCAGGCACGAAATTTATGTTAACCATGGTCTTGACCTACCTCCTTTGACTGGCCCGCCGGAGCGGCGGGCTGGGCCGGCAAGCGCCCACGTCACGATTTCGCGGCTGGCCCGCCGCCCCGCCTCGCGGCGCAAGACGCGGGGGCCGGCCCTTATGACAAGCTGAGCCCAAACGCAATAGCCCAATTAACGTGACAATCTCGTCTATCTATTCCGGCATTGGAAGGATTCGCCAAGTCAACCGCCGCCAAGCAATCCCCCATCTGGGCCTGAATCTCCAGCTGCTTGGCTATGGTTCTGTAAACCTCCTCGCTGACTGCCGGACCCGAAAGAAAAATCAATCGTTGCATCTGGGCGTTCTGGTGCATGGAGACAAAGTGACGCCTGCAAGCCGTCAGCTCCAACACCAGCCGCGTTAATACCTTCTCGTCATCAACGCCGCTTGCCCCTATTGGTATTGAGCAGGCATAAAGCAGTTTCTTATACCGACAGATTACAACATTCGTACAGCTTGTCTGGATATCCAGAAGCATTACGACCGCATCCAGATCCGCTGTACGCCTGCCAAAGAACTTTGTATAGCAGCTCACCAGCGCCATCGGCCAGATGCTAATGGACTTAATGGTCAGGCCTGCCTTCTCATATATCGCCAGATGCCTATCGATAACTTTGCGATCGGTGGCCACCACCAGAGCGTGGTCCTGCTCCGTGGGGATGTACCGTATCATGGCATCATCAAGCTGAAACGGCAGTTTCTGTTTTATCTTCGAAAAAACAGCCTGCGGCACCTTTTCATCATTTGCCTTGGCCGCTTTGCGGCTGCGCGAGTTATCACAAAATGGAAGGCCTATCTTTATATGATCAATGAAAACGTCACTCGGCGGTATGGCAGCCATGATTTCTTTGCCGCGGAATTTACCGTCCGCGGTCGCTTCGCGCATGGCTTCGACAGCCCATCGTTGCCAGCCTGCGCTGCCGGGCTGAACGCTTTCAGGCCGATCCTCATTCCGCCCGGCAATAAGACGTATGCCCTTGCCGCTGTTTGCAAGCTGAACCATCTTCAGGCTGTCATTGCTTAAATCCACGCCGATCGCGCCTGCACGGTTTCCCAAAAACCACAACATATATGCTTCACCCACAGAAGCGCAGTACCAAGTGCCCCCACCTCGCGGGAACCGATCGCGCCTCCGCCTTATGCTTGTAGCAGTTGGCGCCCGCCTGACGCCGCAAAATGAAATCCCTGCTGCTAACAATAATTTCGTTTTGAACCGATGGCTGCATTAGAATTACCTGGGCGCACGCCCACACCGCCAAAAGTTGCGCCCACTAAAATATATCAAATGGGACACCCGCCAGCCAAACCGAGGCAGAGATATTACAGTGGTGCTCAAACCAGCGACGCTGGCGAACACGCCCTGCTTCCGATAAAATGCTGTGCCCAGGATATTGCAGCGGCCTCGGCCCGCGGATCAGACGAACCCTCTGCAATTTTCCGCCCGGCAAGACTTCTTAAGACATCAGTAATTAAAAGAATTATGTCCGCCTACGCCAGNNTATGGCAGAAAAAAGCTTATAAGACGCTGCGAGCCTGTGTTGCAGGCCCACTACTTCGCCCTGGAGCTTGCGACCCTGCGAACGATGGCTGTTATGAACACCGCCGGCAAAATCATCAAGCAGTCAGACCGCCGGCCTTGTACCATCTTGCCCGCCGCACCGCTCGGCGGGCTTGGATGTTTTGTTCCCCAACTGCCGTCCGAAGAAGAAGCCACAAGGCAGAAGTAAAAAGGCCCAAGAGGTCAAAAGTAGAGTAAAAAAGTCGAAAAATAAAGAGTGGGAGGGGTTTTTGAGAGGTTTTTTGAAATTTGGGGCTTCTGCCAGTACTGACAAACGCGCTTTTATAGGACTATTGCGTTTTTGAGCGAAAAATGAGGGCAAAAAAGACCAGAAGTGTGCAGGAAATTGACAGAAATGCGCGCGTTTT
>JAFNGF010000326.1 GCA_017885385.1 Planctomycetota bacterium | reverse complement strand
GGTTAGAGAAGACGTGATAATTGCCAGAGACATTCTTTCGGGGAAACTTGCCAGGCAGCGTCCGTGGAGAGCGTAGAGGATTCCCACCTTGCCGATAGCAGTGTTCAGAATTTTTTCACATATTCGAGGAATTTCTTTGCCGTTTTATCCAGATTTTCAACATCACCTCCACCATCCAGCACCTCGCACATCTCATAGGCGATATATCCCTGGTAGCCGATTTCCTTAAGGGCGTTAAAGAAAGTCTGGTAGTCAACAACGCCCTGGCCGACAGGCACTGCTCGCACCAAAGTGTCGCCCGGCAGGAAATTTGTCAGGTCGTGCTGAAGGTAATATTGCGGCAGACGCACGTAATCCGCCGCGGTGGTATGAACGATAAAAGGCTTCATCTTCAAAACGGCGGCCCTGAGCTCGTTAGAGCTTAGACCTTGTAGCGCCGGCGCCCAGGCGTCAAAAGCGGCCTTGACGTTTGGCAAGTTGACCTCTTTAAGAAGCCAGTACATCGTGTCGTGATGCACCGCGATATCATGATGATTCTGCACCGCCAGGGTAACGCCGTGCTCGGCAGCCTTTTGACCGGCCAGCCTCAGCCCTTCAACCACCATCGCGTATTGCTTGTCGAGTGGCACGCCGGGCCGTTGGTAGCCCGTGAATATCCGCACCATGTCGGTTCCCAGGTCGCGGGCTAATCCGGCTAATTCGCCGACATAACAGGCCTGGATTTCCACATTGGGCACGCCCGGTTTATCGACGCCGGCGGTGAAATCCGTATATCCGGCCAGACACACCAGCTCAAGGCCGAGACTTTCGATTTTGTGCCTCAAAGCCTTTCGCTCGGCCTGGTCGTAGTCCAACAGGCTGACGTGCGGGCGCTTAGCCATCAGCATCACCCCGTCGAAGCCGAGGTCCTTGGCTTTGGCTAAGAATTCATCGACGCTCAACCTGGCTTGGCCACGCCAAACGCCGGCATAGCTAACGGAATGTAGGCATGTTTTTACCTTGAAGTCTTTCGGATTGCCGGTAGGGGGCTTTTGCGGGGATGCTGCCTGGCAACACAGTGACAGCACAATAACGAGGCCGACACACAGCTTGCGCATAGTTACTCTCCGTCTTTGGGTCAGTAATTTGGCGATTTTCTCATTTGAGCTACACGATAACTAAGTTTTGCGGATACGTCAAAGTCTTTTCTACAATGGGGAAGATCCAGCACGCATTTCGGCACTTCTTGACTGTGGCCAGCCTGTACCTTATAGTGTCTGCTGCAAAGGCAAAAGGCAAAGGAAAATACTCGTCCTTCGCAGCCCTTCGCAGAGTAGGAAACGCAGAAAGAAAAGACGATGAAGATACCGGCAGTAAAAGGCACAAGGGACTTCTATCCAGAGGATATGGCGGTGCGAAACTGGATAATAGACGGCTGGAAAAGGGTGTCCCTTCGCAACGGCTTTGAAGAATATGACGGGCCGATATTTGAATACCTGACGATGTTTCAGATAAAAAGCGGCGAAGAAATCATCGAGCAGCTTTTCTCGCTGAAAGATAGAGGCGGCAGAGACCTGGCGCTGCGACCGGAAATCACGCCGACCCTGGCTCGGATGGTCAACCAACGAATCAATTCGCTGCCCAAACCGATAAAATGGTTTTCTGTGCCGAGGCTATTCCGGGCCGAGCGTCCTCAGAAAGGCCGCCTGCGAGAGTTCTTCCAGTGGAACGTGGACATAATCGGCGTCGAAAATGGACTTGGAGAATGCCGTGCCGATGCCGAGGTGATATTTACCACGGTGGACTACTTACGTCAGGTTGGACTTACGAGTGAGGACATCAAAGTCAAGATATCAAGCAGAGAATTGCTGGCCAGTTATCTTAGAAGCTTGGGTACTCCCGAAGACAAGCTCGAGTCCATATATACTGTGCTTGATAAAAAGAACAAATTGCCCCCTGAAACCTTTGCGCAAATGCTTGGAGAACAAGTTGCAGACAACAAGATAGTCAATAAAATTTTGGATTTTATGACTGTAGATTCAATGCCACAACTTGAAGAATTGGTAAAAGTAAAAAGCGAATCAGGCGAATACAGTCCTTACCTCGACATAAGGTGCGTTCTTGATGATTTGGATATGATGGGAGTGGGTGATTTCTGCGTCTATGATCCTTCCATTGTTCGAGGGCTTGCTTACTATACTGGTATCGTGTTTGAAGTTCACGACGTTGGCGGTGGACTTCGAGCAATCTGTGGCGGGGGCAGATACAATAACCTGCTTCGAGATTTCGGCGGGCCCCCAATATCTGGCACAGGTATGGGTATGGGGGACTGCGTATTGGAAATACTCCTTAAGCAGAAAGGGCTGCTTGCTAAACAGGTCCCGAAGAGACAGGTCGACTATTTTGTTACTTGCATAGGCGCAATTGGCAAGGAGGCATGGCGGGTTATTGCAAAGCTGAGGTCGATGGGATATTCGGCCAATTTCAGCTATAAGATGGGAGGTCTTTCGAGGCAGTTGAAAGAAGCTTCGGCGCAAAATGCGAAGAAGTGTATAATCATAGGCGAGGAGGAACTTAAGGAAGACAAAATCAGGGTCAAGGATATGGCGACTGGCAACCAGGAGCTTGTGGATGTTGATGAGTTCCTATCCAAGCTGACTTCCGCGTAGGGGCCAATAATTAATCGTGCGATGTTGTGCTTATGTAACCGGTATTGAAGGGCAGAGAAATGAGCATCTGTAGAGTAGGTAACGTAGTTCTGTGTTTATCGCTGTTGACTTGTCTGGCTCCGCAGCTGCGGGCGGCTGGACAAAGGCAAAACATTACCTCCCCCGAGGTTCATGCCGACCGCCGAGTGACATTTCGGCTCTACGCGCCCGGAGCCAACAACGTGGGTGTGAGCGCCCAGCTCATGCCTGGTATCCAGCCCATGAGGAAAGACAACAACGGAGTGTGGAGCATAACTCTGGGCCCGGCCCAGCCTGATATCTACGAGTATAATTTCATCGTGGACGGCTTGGAGATTGCCGACCCTTCCAATTCCTGGCTCAAAATCTGGCTGCGGACCGCGAAGAACCTTGTGCTGATACCGGGCGACGAGCCGATGTTCTTCGAAGAGCAACAGGTCCCTCACGGGACAGTGCACATTCACAGATACCGGTCAACGTCGCTCGCTGTTACACGGGGGCTCTATGTATATACGCCGCCTGGCTATGAGATAAGCCAGGACAGTAAATACCCCGTGCTATATCTATTGCACGGGCTGGGAGACGCGGAGGATACCTGGACCGTGGTCGGACGGGCCAACGTGATTGTGGATAATCTGCTTGCCAAGAAAAAGGCCAGGCCGCTCGTCATCGTGATGCCGTATGGCCATACACCCTCAGCTCCTCCTGACATGCGAAGTGTCGGCAACTACGGAGCGTTCGAGAGGGACATAATTGAGGATGTAATCCCTTATGTCCAAAAGTGCTATCGCGTGAGCGCGGATCGAAAAGACCGGGCCATAGCGGGTCTATCGATGGGCGGCGGCCAGGCACTGACGGTGGGCCTCGACAACCTTGCACTTTTCGGTTGGATAGGGGCTTTCAGCTCAGCGGTGCCGCGAGGCCAGAAGCTGGACAAGCTGCTGGCTGAGCCGAGCTCCATCAATGAGAAGCTGAGTCTGCTGTGGATCGGCTGCGGCAGGAGCGATTTCCTCTTCCAGGAGAATCA